>CACYEC010000144.1 GCA_902773225.1 uncultured Bacteroidales bacterium | reverse complement strand
TCATGAGCGACGGCAATTTCAACCGCAGTCTGCTTCCCAAAGGAGAGTTATCAACTGGCATCAAGGTTGGTAAGGCGCAGATGAGAATCAAGGCTGTGGAAGCATTCGGAAAGATTCTCGAAAGAGAGGAATTATCTCACCTCTCAGCGGAACAGAAACAGGCATTGGAAGAACTTTTCCGACAGAACTTGCGGTAACGATAAGAATGAAATGATGAGCAACAATTATTTAACCACAGAAAAGAAGAAAATCTATTATGGAATGGATTTCCTCAAACTTGTCTGTGCTTTGTTGATAGTGCTGATGCACTCCAACTGTCGAGATATTCCTCAGAATATAGGTTCAATAGGCCACTGGATGCTTAGCATTTTTCCTCAAGTGAGTGTACCTTTCTTCTTTGTCGTTTCAGGTTTCTTCCTTACCAAGGGTATCATGAAACGTCAAGAACCAAAAGAGTATGTTCGTTCCTATTTCTTACGCATATTCAAAATGTACGTGTTCTGGTCTGTTGCCACCTTGCCCTTGTCGTGGATGTGTATCGAAGCGGGACATCCCGATTTCCCCCTTTATCTCAAATGTATTTATCTGGTACGAATGTTTCTCATCTCCGGAAGCCTGGGCATTTACTGGTACATACTTTCCATGTTGTATGTATCCGTCATTTTTTACTATTGCGAGAAATACCATAAAATCAAATGGATGTACGCCGTGGCTTTTGCCTTGTGGATATTAGGACTTTTATACGACTCCAAATATAACACCGATTCGGGCATTTTCACTTTCATACATGTGGTTTTCAGCAGTAGCAGGAACTTCCTCAATGTGGGTCTGATTTATATGTCAGTTGGGCATTTCATGGCGCATCACGAGAATAAAATACGTCTTCCATGGGCACTTGTGATTGCGATTGTCATCGCCTCATGGATTCTGAAAAGGTATGATTATGACCTTTTGCATGTACCCTTCGGAAACTTGTTGGTGGCAATTTCTTTATTCCTTTTAGCACAAAAACTGGAGATGAATTGGCTCGCTAAACACTCACTCCATGTCCGTAAACTGAGCACAGCCATCTACCTCGGGCAGTTCCCTTTCCTCCTGGTGTTCGATTTCTATCTCCGAAAAGGAACACTCTTCGACTTCTCCCTGGCTGTCATCTTCTGCATCACACTCTATCTGTGGGTCATTACCCTCCTCCCCAAGAAATGGTCCGACATCATCTACGGATAATGTTTTCGGGTATCATATCAGAATTTCTCAGAATCATCTGTCAATCCAGAATCCTCACCAATCAAAACAGCGGCGCAAAGGAAATTCCTTTGCGCCGCTGTTTTGATTAGAAAGTCTATTCAGCCCCTATTTTCCCTTCCAGAAGTTCTCGAGCTTTTGCTGCTTCTCAAGCTGTGCCTTGTACTCGGCGTTAGCCTTGTCGTATTCAGCAACACGACGCTTCACATCGTTGATCTGGCTAATCAGACGAGAGGTTACACCTGAGATACTGGCATCTTCCTGACCAGCACGACGTGCATAGTTGAGGGCAGCGTCCCAGTTCTTGGCGGTAGCGGCACTCTGAGCGCGGAAGAGGTCGCAACGTCCTGCCATTGAGGGGTCGAAACTCTCCACTTTCTGGAGGTAACCTTCAGCCTTCGAACCCTGTCCGCTCTTAGCCAAAGCGTAAACCACCTTCATGGCGATGCGTGCCTTCTGCTTGTCACTGTTGCAAAGCTCGATAGCCTTGTCATAATACTTGATGGACTCGGAGTGGTTGCCCTGCTTAGTGTAATACTGAGCAGTACCAATGGCGGCATTGAAACTTGGCTCCAGTTCAAAAGCATAGCGAGATGCTGTGAAGTAAATGTCAGTGTCATCACAGTCGTTTTCAGCGAGGATGTCAATCACTGAACGCAAATAGTTGAGGTCGTTCTTCTTCTCTTCCACCTTCGGGGTGAAGATCTTGATGAGTTGGTCGCGGTCAGCAGCCTTCGACTGGATGAAATTGTTCTCCACTGCGAGAAGGGTCGGGTCATACTGATCAACAATCTTCTTGGCGGCCACAGAGTCGGTCACACCGTTGGCCTTCTCAAGCATCTTCTCGCACACTTCCTTGCAGAGCAGGTAGTCCTTGAGGAACTGCTCGTGAAAACCTACTTGGTCGGCATTATACTTCTGATACGACACATCGAAATACTTGTAAAGTACGAAACCTTCCACCTCACGAGATGGATCCTCATTAACCAAGTTGATACCCTCAGTGAACATGTTATAGGCATTGTCGAGAGAGTAAGAAGCATCCACACCTGGAGCGTATGTGGCATAGTCGTAGGCCTTGCGGCAAAGCACACCACCCTTGTTGGTCTTCATCTTCTCAGAAGCAAAGGAGTTGAGCTCGTTCATATATTTCAGACGTGTGTCGTACATCTGCATGAATTCATCGAGATACTGCTTCTTCAGAGTGGCATCAGTTGCAGTGGAAAGCAGTTGGCGAAGGATGGTTGGACCCTGAGTGTAGAGCGATACCTGTGCCAATGGCGCCTTGGTCATCACCTGCTTCCAAGAATCGTAAGCCTCTGCCCAGTTCTTCAGTTTGTAAGCTTCCTGATAGAGACTGAGATTGTTGAGGGCATTGATACTGTCCTGGCCATGACCGATGCGGTCATAAACCGAAGTCCCTTCGAGCTGAGCGAAAGAAGGAACAGCAGTTGCAATAACTGTCAAAAGAGCAATTGTTTTCTTCAGTTTCATATTCGTCGTAGTAATTTAGTTAATGCATTGTCATAGATAATCTATAGGGGAGGAATCTGTCAACCGCAAGGCGTTTCTTTAATTTTTTATCATCTTTTTCATTGTTGTTAACATTCCAGCGATTTGTTTCGCCCGGCAAGTCGCAATAGCACCACCCAAAAGATTGAGTTGCAAAATTACATATTTTTTCTGTAGTTCAATTAAATGTGTCACAATAATTAACTAAAAATAGTACTTATGGGAGATGCATGGAGGTTTTTTTGCATTTTTTGATTGTTTTGCTACCATGTCAAATCCGCATCCTCTTCCAAATCCACCGAGGCAACAACCGCCATAAAAACACCAGGATTCTGTATCGCCAATCTATCACTTTCACATCTTCTTCTCTTATCAAAGCCTTGATTATGCTGCTGGCTACTGACTTCGCACTCATCAACATCGGATAGGTAGGATTCTCACCCAGAAGCGGTGTATCGACAAATCCCGGTCGTATGTCGGTGAAGCGGATGGCGTGGCCTTGCTGACGGGCCAACTGTTCCAATGCCTCGATGTAATTAGCCTGAAAGGCTTTTGTAGCCGAGTAGGCAGGAGCAGGACCAAGTCCTTTGGTGCCGGCAATAGAACTGATAACCGCGATATGCCCTCCACCTTGACGCTCGAAATAATGGTACGCCCAGTTCATGGCTCTCGTAAAACCCACAGCATTGGTGCTGACAGTGCTTTCTTCTATTGGCAAAGCGAGTTCACGATTCTGACTGCCTATTCCTGCCGCATGGATATAGAGGTCGATACCGCCAGTACGTTCGGCAAGTTCCTGCAAGCGGGAAACGGCATCTTCAGCCATAATGTCAACCACTGCATACTCCACCCTGGACGGGGCAAGAGCCTTGAGCGACTGGAGAGGCAATTCCCTTCGTGCGGCAACACTGACCGTCCATCCCATGCCTATCAACTGACGCGCCACCTCACCGCCTATGCCAGAGGAAGCACCGAGTATCAACACTTTTTTCTCTTTTTTAGAAGACATAGGCTAATGGTAATGGGGGTAATATGGGGAAAAAGAAATGCTCTGTGTATTAATACATCAAGGATGGGAACTTACAGTTCGCCGGCTTCAATCAACAGGATACAACGCTCAGTCAGGCGGTCGTCCACATCAGGGTCGTACTCTTTTTTCAGACTGGCTCCAAAGAGTGATGCGAAGGTGTTCCACATCGTTGCCTTGAACGAACCAATATACTGTTTGATGAGTGCGTAAGATGTGTCGCCCGTCTGGCGGTCAATCAACTTGATGAGAAGTTTGCCCTGGGCGAAAGTCAGTTTCTTCAACTGCGGAGTGTATTTCGCTTTCAGTTCCTTCTCCATCTTCTTCATGTATTCATCTTTCGACTTCTTGTCGGGCAGGGAGTCCATGTGAGCCACTGTGGCGTCGATGGTGCGCTTGATATCCACTGCGATGGGATAGACTTTCTTGATGTTGCTGACCAGTTTGTAGTATTTCTGTACCTGTTTCTTGCTCTTGAGTACCAAAGGATTGAATATATAGACATCACTGAGCACAAACCAAGGAATCATCTCCCCTTGATACTCCACCACACCGGCATACCCGATACCATGACGGAAGATGGGAGGACCTGTCAGTTCCTCCATATCCTCTACCTGAATCTGCTGAGCGCCAGCGTGAATGCTTAGCGACAAGAGAAACAGAAGGAAAACCCCTATTTTAACATTCAATTCTTTCACGCCGCAAAATTAGCAATAATTCATCGAACTCTCTCTATTACAAAAGTTAAACCTTAAGCACGAAATGTTAATTCATGCCAAAGGGTAAAAAAATGAACGTTAAAATGCGAAAAATGAGGATATTGCTTACTCTTATAATATTAAAATCGTAACTTTGTGCCAATTTTACTCATCTTGCTCGTACAAGACTTTTGACGAAGGTAAAAAGAACTTCTTGCACCCTTTTCGCAAAAACTAATTCAAAACCACGTCGTTCAGCGTGTATGCTGTAATAATTTCAAAATACTTAAAAGCAAAAATACAATCGTAACTCAATGAAAAAGAAATCGTTTTTCATCCTTATGTTGCTCTGCATGACTTTAGGAGCATGGGCACAACTCACTGATGAAGAAAACAAACTGTCAATCACCACACAGATGTTCCTTGGCGAACTCAATGGCGACATTTCTTTCAAACACGATACACAGTCGGAAAAGAAACTCGGATTGCGACCTATTGACCCTTTGCGGCTTAACAATGATGCCAACAGACTCTATGCCTCACCCGATGTCATTGACGGAATACCTTACATCGCGGCTTTCATCCGCCTGAACGACCCGACAGACAAAAGCGGGGTCGAAAAAGTAGGCGTCATCCTACAGGAAGAATTCGACAACGGACTGTTCACATCTCTTATTCCTATTGACAATATCGAAAAAGTGGCTGCCATCGAAAACGTGAAGCGAATCAACGTCTCTCCACTAATGCAATCCTCTACACACACCACACGAGAGGCTACCAACGTTGACGATCTGCTGACACTCTCCGCTGACGCACAGTCGGTCGGAATCACAACTGCCTACGACGGCACAGGTGTACTGCTCGGTGTAATAGACACTGGCATCGATTTCCAACACATCGCTTTCAAGGATGTAAACGGCAACTACCGCATGAAACGAGCATACGTCTATGACGGCTCCACAGGTGGTGAATATACTTCTTTAAGCGAACTCACTACCGACAACTACACCGAAGACCATGGCACACACACCGCATCGACGGCGGGTGGGTCGAGCGTCATCATCAACGGCTACGACGTCTCCGTAACCAACGAACATGCACAAGCCACCTACGGCGGTATGGCACCTGGTGCCGAACTCTATTTGGCGGGGGTCAAAAACCTGTCAAGTACCCATCTCGCTAACGCCGTGAAGAAAATCGTAGAGTATGCCGACGACAAAGGAATGCCTGTCGTGGTGAACAACAGTTGGGGAGGACAGGACGGTCCCCACGACGGCACAGGCGAAAATGCCGACATCTATAATTCACTGTTCGGAAACAAGCATCCCAACCATATCGCACTCTTCTCTTCTGGCAACTATGCTGGAAAATCCAAGGACAACGAAGGTGGTGGCTACCATGTCAGCGCTATGGCGTCCAGTAAAAAACCTTTGCGCACCATTGTTCGGTCGGATTATTATCAAAATACAGACGCTGGATTTTTATATAAAGGATACATCATCAACGCATGGTGTCGCTCCACTGACGTGGACAAGATGAAATGCACTCTTTTTGTACTCGACAACAACACTGGAGAAATAAAAGAAACGGTGGAAGTAAACCCTACAAAAAGGGGTACCAACATCTTTTTGGACAATTACTATACTGGGAAAATAACAGCATATCTGGATCATGTCAGTTCCGACAAGACACAAATCATGCTCTACTCTTCAGCAGGATTGAAAACAAACGCCTACACAGAAACCACCAAAAACGATGATACTTACTTAAAAAGTGATTACACACTGGCTGTCGAACTCTATCCATCCTCTGGCAGCGAAATCATAGATGTCTGGGGTGGAAAATACTGTTATTTCACCAATCACCTCAACACACGAGACTATAATTGGAAGGCCGGTAGCGACGACATGAGCGTCTGCGACGAGGCCACCATAAAGAATGTCATCTCTGTCGGGGCATACGTTTCGTCAAACCAATGGACTGATTGCAACGGCATTGATAGGAGTATGAGCGATATATATACGATAGGCGACATCGGATACTTCTCCAGTTATGCCACAACCGAGGAAAGCCCCACAGGTCTCCAGTATCCATGGATCACTGCGCC
Organism: uncultured Bacteroidales bacterium; assembly: GCA_902773225.1. Lineage (GTDB taxonomy): Bacteria > Bacteroidota > Bacteroidia > Bacteroidales > Bacteroidaceae > RUG11857. Next base: position 10,530 of record CACYEC010000144.1, on the reverse strand, counting down.
AGGCGCACGTCTCGCCGCTGCTGTGAACCACTACCATACCACAACGGTTGACAACAATAGTTACTATGGAAACCTATACATCGAAGACCTCGTTGTGAATAACTCCAACTACCCGTACGCCATGATGGAAGGCACCTCAATGGCCACTCCAACGGTGGCAGGAATCGTTGCTCTCTGGCTACAGGCAGCCAAAGAGGCGGACAAGGACTTGACTGTCGATGACGTGAAGCACGTGATGAAGGTGACTGCCATCAATGACGATTTCACCACAGGCTCTAACGCCTCACACTTCGGCAACGGAAAAATCGATGCACTGGCCGGCATACGCTACATACTCAACACCGTCTTCCTCCACGACAACGGCGACAACAACGGCGAAAGCAACAACGATGTCATCAACAAGATTATCAATGACAACTCGGGTTCCACTACCAACGTGACCCTCAGCAACCGAATCTTCTATAAGGATGAGGATTGGAACACACTCTGCCTGCCCTTCGATGTAGATGACTTCACAGGTACACCGCTCGAGGGAGCCACAGTCAAAACTCTCGAGGGGGCATCTTATGACAGCAACACCAAAACCTTGACACTCGCCTTCTCTGCCAACAACCTGACAGCCATCGAGGCTGGTGTGCCATATATCGTGAAATGGGCTGAAGGGAGCAACATCTTCAACCCGGAATTCAACGATATTACCTTCAGCAATGTGTCGCCCAACGAGAAGGCCATCACTATCAATGGCATCGTCAGTTTCAAGGGCTCCTACGATCCTAAAGTCTTCAACAGCGAAGACAACAAGACGCTATACCTCGGCAGTGACAATGAACTCCATTACCCCAACGAAGGCATGACCATCAATGCCTGCAGGGCATGGTTCGAACTGCAAGGCGAACTGAAGGCAAGCGATAATGACGGAAACGGGGTCAACACGTTCCGACTCGATTTCGACGGCCAAAACACGGACATCAAGGCTATTGCATCCCAACGAGACATATCCTCTGGCTGGTACATGCTCGACGGACGACAACTCCAAGGCAAGCCATCTGCTAATGGCGTCTATATCCACAATGGAAAGAAAGTAGTGGTTCAATAAATGGAACTGGATAAACTCGACAGGCAACTGCGCCTGATAGATTTCTTGGTGCGCAACACACACTACACGGTAGCCGAACTTGCCGAACGGCTGGGACTGTCGCGTCGCTCAATATATAGGTATATAGAATTCCTTAGACTCGCCGATTTTATCATCCACAACGACAACGGTATCTACAGCATCGACCCAGGGTCGCCTTTCATCATCAATCTTACCAGCCGAGTGCGTTTCACAGGAGTGGAACTCGAAGCCATGGCCGACCTGCTCAACAGCGCCAGCGACGACAACCTCGCCGTTCGAAGTCTCAAGAAGCGTTTTTCTGAAATCTATGGACTGAATCTCATCAACGGAGCGAAAGTCAACCGCAAAGAAGCCAATAATGTGGAACGTCTCTACGATGCCATAGCCCAACGGAGAAAGGTCATCCTGCACAGTTATTCCTCGTCCCACAGCGACACGGTCAGCGACCGACTGCTCGAACCGTTCAAGTTCCTGGAGCGCAACAAGGCGGTGAGGTGCTATGAGCCTGCATCCAATTTATGCAAGACGTTCAATATCGGACGAATACAAGGGGAGGTGGAGGTGCTGGAACAACCTTGGGAGTACACCACACGACATGTCAACTACTATACCGACATCTTCGGCTTCTCCAGCGAGCGACAGAGCCGTGTGAAACTCATCATGGGACGACTGGCCACACGTGTGCTCATGGAGGAATACATGGTCGACGAGCGACAGTTGGTAATCGTTGACGACCACCACTGGATGATTGCGCTCAAGGTCTGCGGATTCAAGGGCATTGGAAGGTTTTATTTCGGTCTCTTCCACGATATCGAAGTGGTCGATAGTCCCGAATTTATGGACTATTTAAGGGAGAATTTACATCTTTTAACAGAAAAACTGAAAAAGCCTTGAAAATTACTTGACGATTGTCGTATTTTGACACAAACTGTTTGTTATTTTGCATCATCAATCAAAATAACAAAAAGAAATGAAGAAATCCATTACCTATCAGTCGAGATTCTCCATCGTGGAGCATGTTGTGTCGGTCCGCAAGAACGTTTCAATGTCAGTGATGCGGATGGGAGTCACACTTTCAAAACTGTTCTCCTGTGTCCTGGAGGACCATATCAGTCCGATGCAGTCGCTACGTTTGGTTCACCTCATCGTAGCATGCCTCTTTACCGTGATGCCTGCCAGCATGCCGCTTTTGCTCCGGTTGCTGTTCGTCGCATGGTTCGCTATCACTGTCGTTCAACTGCGCCAAGGTGAGGAAAACGACTGACAGGAGTCAAACCTGATACCATGAAAATCCGCTATGGTTGTAGGCAACCAAGATTGAGGAGGGGTCAATTCCCCGACACGTTTGGGGAATTCCCTACCTCGATTAGGACTAATCCTTTGCAATAGCACGAAAAGTGGTGTACTTTTGCATCGAAAACAAGAACAAGAGTATTAACCCAGGAGAAGGACACGAAGAAAAACTCCGACCGACTCCACAAAAAAATAACGACTATGAGAAAGATTAGAACAATCCTTGTAGCAGTGACAATGCTGACAATGGCTAATGTGATGAACGCACAAATCATGACCTACGCTATGATGCGCGACCACGCACGGTTCCTGACCGACCGTATGGCTTTCACGCTTGCCTTGAGGCCTGATGTCATCGACGCAGTGTATATGATCAACTTCGACTACATCTACGGCGTGAACGAATACCTCGACGACATGGCGCTGGGATACACTTACGCAGAGTACGACGACATACTCTACCACCGCGACCTCGCCCTCCGTCGTCTCCTCACTGCTGCACAGTGGGCTCGATACATCTCCTACGACTACTTCTATCGTCCTATCGTATTTGCAAATAATGGATGGCGATTCAGCATCTACACTTACGATACACGCCACACCTACTACCACTACGGCATGCCAAGGCATTACCACGAGTATCGCGGAGGACGGTATTTCCATCCCATGCGTCCAGCACACAGACCTCATGTAGGACGTCCCGCTCCTGGCAGACCACATAACAACGGTGTTTACGGAGGCAGAAGAGATGACATGCCTCGAGGTGGCCACGGAAACGCTCCGCGAAATCACGATAACTACCGCGGTGGCAACCAAGGTGGCGCACCCGGACACAACAATCATGGCAGCGTGAATAACAACCGCGGCGGTGTAAACAACAACCATGGCAGCGTGAATAACAACCGCGGCGGTGTAAACAACAACCATGGCAGTGTGAACAACAACCGCGGAGGTGTGAACAACAATCATGGCAGCGTGAACAACAACCGCGGAGGCGTGAACAACAACCGCGGAGGTCAAGGCAGAGGCGGAAATGTGGGAGGTAACCCGAACCGCGGAGGTGGTTCCAACCCCCATCTCATCCGCACATCATCTGGTCCTTCCCGTTCCTCTTCCCCACAAGGTGGTGCAGGTCGAGCACGCGGAGGCAGGCACTAACAATAATTAAAAACTTCTTTTCTTAGACAATTTTAGTATATATTCTTTAAAGCTTCTTACGGCCATCCTGTTCGTTGATGAATGGGATGGCTTTTTATTGTTATCCTAATGGAAGAAGAAATAACTGATGAACACCGCCGCTATCATACCTGCCAAGTCTGCCATCAAACCGCAAGCCACACTGTGGCGATATTTCTTGATACCCACACTGCCGAAGTAGATGGCAAGAATATAGAAGGTGGTGTCTGTACAACCTTGAAGCACACTGGCCAAATGACCGAGGAAAGAGTCAGGACCGTTTGTCGCCATACACTCCAACATCATGCCACGGGCACCAGAACCATTGAGGGGTTTCATGATAGCAACGGGCACTGCACCCACAAAGTCGCTGTTCACGCCAAAGAGTTCCACTACCCATTTGATGGCATCCTGAATGAGGTCGAGGGAACCCGAAGCCCTGAACACACCGATGGCGGCAAGGATAGCCACACAATAGGGAATAAGGCTCACTGCAACACCGAAACCTCCCTTGGCACCTTCAATGAACGAGTTATAGACGTTCATACGCTCACCTTTTTCGTTCTTGGTGAAAAAACCGCTCAAAATGAATGTGAGTATCGCACCCAGTATCAGACAACTGGTAAGCAGACGACAGAAATGCTGCATCTCTTCATTGCTCATGCCATGCATAGCCCAGAACAAACCACCCACAAGAGCGCCTATGGCACCGAACATCACTAAAAAGGCTTTCTGGAAAAGATTGATTTTCTGATAGATGGACACCGCAATAAGACCTACAATCGTGGAACAGAGCGTGGTGAGCAACAACGGAATGAAGATGTCGGTGGGGTCAACAGCTCCAGCCCTGGCCCTGTAAGCCATGATGCTCACCGGGATGATGGTCAGTCCAGAGGTGTTGAGCACAAGGAAGGTTATCATGGAATTGCTGGCTGTGTCCTTCTTCGGGTTGAGCGACTGCAAATCCTGCATGGCTTTGAGGCCCACAGGTGTCGCGGCGTTGTCCAAACCGAGCATATTGGCGGCCATGTTCATGAAAATGTTTCCCAAAGCAGGGTGTCCTTTAGGAATCTCAGGAAACAATTTAGTGAGCAACGGACTCAAGCCTTTGGCCAGCTTATTCACAAGTCCGCTGTCCTCACCGATTTTCAGTATACCCATCCAAAGGGTGAGCGTGCCAGTGAGTCCCAATGTCATCTCAAAGGCCATCTTCGACATTTCGAAGGTGGAATCCATCATCTGGGGCAGGGCCTCGGCATCGCCTACAAAGATGAGGCGTATCACACCGACCAGCACACCGATGACGAACAATGCTATCCAAATATAATTCAGTGCCACTTATCGTTGGTTTTTAGAATTCTAAAAATATTCGGTGAAGATGACTCCACCGAATAACTATTGTTTTTGCAATGCCGTTGAAAGTTGAATATTGGCGTTGCCTCAAATGCTCATGCACGGCATAGCCCAATCAAACATGGGCTGATACTATTTGTCCACAAATACTGCTCCTTTCTCCAGCACATAACCTTTGCGCTGTGCCACGTAGCGACTGCCAAGGGCTTTCTCCGCCTTCAACTCAAACGGGAGCTTGCCCTCCTTGATGGACTTTACCACCACAGGAGTGCCCACCTTGGCATAATGCTCTTTGAGATGCTTGATATCGTTGTCGCGCAGACGGATGCAACCCTCGCTGTCACGGCCTGGCACAGAGGATGAGTTGTTGGTGCTACCGTGGATGCCGATGCCCTTATGACCAGGTGTGACCAGACGCATGAACCAATTGCCGTAAGAAGGTATGTTGCCGCGTCCGTCGCCGAAGTCGTGTTTCCACGATGAGGCATCGGCTATCTGCGAGATGGTGAAAGGTGACTTCATCCCGCACTCCGGTGTCTTCATGTCGCCCACCCGCTCTTTGTTCTCGGGGTTTTTCGCATAGCAAATGGGATAATGCGCCACAAGCAAGGTGTCCTTGTTCACGCGCTCATAGACATAGAGACGGTATTCACGCTTGGAGATAACGAAGAAGCAGTTGGCCTTGGGAACCTTCAACGGATCCTTATAAACCTGCATCGAGTCGCACACGTCATACACCAGATAGGTCTTGCTCCCTTTCTTCACCTGCCGTGTCCCGAAATCTTCGGGTTGCTGTGCTGTAGCCGACAGTATGCACGCTGTGGCTAACATAAGCGATAAGAGTATCTTCTTCATGATGCTGAATAAGGAGGAGTTTTAGTCGGACAGATAAGAGAATTCTGACGACACATACACAACCTTCCCCTTATGAGAGGCTTTATAGAAACCATTGCGCTGCTCGCCCAAATAGATGAGTTTGGAACCCTTAGGCAGATACATCGGCTTGTTGGTGTCGGGCTGGTTATACACACCGTAGTTGGTGCCAGGACCCAGGCGAAGGCGAACATTGGTGCCTTTTAGCACAACGTATGTGTCACCACTGCCCTCACCAACGGCCTGGACGGCGTCTTCTATAGGCGTGGGTCTCAGTGGTTCTTTCACGCTCGATGCGCCCTTTCCGTCGATATAGGAGAATTTCTTCGAGATATAGACATTGTTGTTCTTGTAAAACACATAATAGAAGTCGCCCTTCTCGCCCTTGTACTCCAACTTGGTGCCTTTGGGGGCATAGACTGGATTGCCCTTGGTGTCGTGAAGCCATCCTGCCTGAAGACTGGGTTCAAGGCGCAAGCGCACGTTCTCGCCGTTCACAACTACATACTTCTTCGAAGTGGTGCGGCCAGGGTTCTGAGCGGTCATACCCATCATGACACAAACTAACATCATCAGTGTCATGCTGATTCGGTGAATGAGATTGTTCTTGTTCATAATGCTGTTTTGTTTAATGATTGATTGTTTTCTTAATTGATGCAATCCCCATCAATGTGAGGAATGACTTTAGGGGTCTTCTATCAATTATCTTTCTAAAAATGAGAAGGATTACTTTTCAGATAGTTCCTTTATTCGTTGGGAACGTCTGAAGTGGACTTGAGTAGCGGGTTGCCTAATTTCGGCGCAAGGTAACTGTCGCCAAGTGCCTCCTGGGCTCTGATTTCGAAACAGTATTTGTAATCTGCGATGCCCCTTATGACCACAGGAGTGCCCACCTGGGCATAGAGGTCATAAAGAAACAGCAGGTCGTCGTCGCGCAGACGGATGCAACCCTCGCTGTCACGGCCTGGCACCGATTCCACATTGTTGGTGCTGCCATGAATACCCACGCCATTGAAACCAGTTTTCAAACGCATGAACCACGCGCCATACGACGGGATGCTTCCCCTGCCGTCGCCGAAATCATGATGCCAGTTGGTGGCATTCACGATTTCTGTTATCACAAAGGGATCATCAAACGAGCACTCGGGCGTGCGCATGTCGCCACTCACCGTCTTCGCCTCAGGATACATGGCGTAGCACACAGGGAAATGGGCTGCCAGAACAGTGTCGCCACCAATGGTCTGATAGACATACAAACGGTACTCACGCTTGGAGATGACAAAGAAACAAGAGTCCTTATCCACGTCGCGGCGGTAGATACGGATACTATCGTCGATGTCTGCCACTTGATAAGTCTTGCTACCCACACTGTAACTCCTCAACGGAATATCGAGGATGCCTTGACGGAGTGAGTCGTCACACATCTCCGCATCCGTCTTTCTTGACGGACTGTCAGTGCACGAGGACAAGAACACAGCGATAGCGCTAAGTAGCAGGAACAGTGGTCTGATGGGTCTCATAGGTTGGTCTGTTGGATGTCTTTGTTCTTTAATTGGTAGTGGTGTCAACCCCTACAATCTGCGAATTTACACAAAGTATTTGAAGTGATAGCCTTTTTACTGCTTTTTTTTACTAAAATAGTGTTAAGACGTGTCTTTTCCCATGAAAATTTGGGTATGTCAGCGAAAAAACGTAACTTTGCAACGTTTTTAAGACAGTGGATAGATTTGGGCTGCTTGCAACCACGATAAAAAATGCTAAAAAGATCAATTTTCTCCCTCTATGCACAAGGATGAACATTGATGGCATTATTTTCACAAACCTTCCATTCAACAACTTTTTTATCAACCTGTCCACAAGGCTATGACCTAAGGACAAAAAACAGTTAGATTTATGGGATATTTGTACACATCTGAATCAGTATCTGAAGGACATCCTGACAAAGTGGCGGACCAGATTTCCGACGCCATCCTTGACAACCTCCTGGCTTACGACCCCAATTCAAAAGTGGCGTGTGAGACACTCGTCACCACAGGACAAGTGGTGTTGGCGGGTGAGGTGAAAAGCGAAGCTTACATCGACTTGCAGGAGATTGCACGCAAAACCATCCGACGCATTGGATACACCAAGTCGGAATATCAGTTCGACGCCGACAGTTGCGGTGTCTTCTGCGCCATTCATGAACAGAGCGGCGACATCAACCAGGGAGTGGAGAGAAAAGACATCGAGGAACAGGGTGCTGGCGACCAGGGAATGATGTTCGGATACGCCACCACCGAAACACCTGCCTACATACCATTGGCACTCTACCTCAGCCACCAGATACTCATGGAACTGGCAGAAATCCGACGTGAAGGCAAGGTCATGACCTATCTCCGACCCGATGCCAAGAGCCAAGTGACTGTAGAGTACAACGAAAACGGCACACCAAAACGCATCCACACCATCGTGGTTTCCACTCAGCACGATGAGTTTGTGCCTACCACCAATGGCGACATTGAGGCTGCCGACAAGAAAATGCGCGAGACCATCGAAAAAGATGTCAAAAACATCCTCATACCAAGAGTACTCGACAAGATAGGCGATGACAAAATCCGAGCGCTCTTCAATCCTGACATCACCTACTATGTCAATCCAACTGGACGATTCGTCATTGGAGGACCACATGGTGACACAGGTCTGACAGGACGGAAAATCATCGTTGACACATACGGGGGTAAGTCAGGACACGGTGGAGGTGCATTCTCGGGCAAAGACCCCAGCAAAGTGGACAGAAGCGCGGCGTACGCGGCACGCCATATCGCCAAGAACCTGGTGGCGGCTGGAGTAAGCGACGAACTCCTCGTACAAGTGAGTTACGCCATCGGAATAGCCAAACCACTGAGCATCTTCGTCAACACCTTCGGTAAGAAGAAAGTCAACTTCACCGATGCGGAGATAGCCGAGAAAGTGGGACAGATTTTCGACATGAGGCCCTATGCCATCGAGCAAAGACTCAAACTACGAAACCCCATCTACGAGGAAACCGCCGCTTACGGACACATGGGACGCGAACCTAAAATCACCGTGAAACCTTTCGAGAACAGATACGCAGGCAACAAGAAAATCGAGGTGGAACTTTTCACATGGGAGAAACTCGACTATGTGGACCGTGTGAAGGAAGCTTTTGGAATTGAACATTGAATATCATGTCGAGGAAAACGACCATCTGCGTCTATTGCGCGTCAAGCGGTAATATAGACCAAAAATACAAAGACGACGCTTACAACCTTGGGCGGCTGATTGCCGACCAAGGCTGGGAACTCGTCAACGGTGCTGGAAACGAGGGACTGATGGCCGCCATAAGCGACGGTGCACTCTCAAAGCAAGGCGACGTCACTGGAGTCATCCCCAACTTTATGGTAGAGGCAGGATGGTGCCACCAACGACTGACAAGGACCATCAAAACACAACACATGCACGAGCGCAAGCAACTCATGGCTGAGATGGCAGACGCATGCATCGCTCTGCCTGGGGGATGCGGTACGCTGGAGGAACTCATGGAAGTCATTACCTGGAAAACACTCGGCATCTACTCCAAACCCATTGTCATCCTCAACACCAACGGGTATTACCAACCACTCCTCGACATGCTCCAAAAGGCAATGGATGAACAATTCATGAAAGAACAATACAAAGACGCATGGTACGTGACCGACAACCCACAACAAGCCGTCAAACTTTTGGCACAACTCCTGCACAAGTAAACTCCCCCTCCCTCAAAGATGAACGCTACGGACTCCATATCAAACCCTCCTGCTGATACCTTAGCATTGGACAGCATTGTGTGGCATCAGTATGTGATGACCGATGAGGCTGAACCAGTGTTAACACTTGCCGATACATTCAGGTTCGAAGAGGTCAAGGGATTCTGCATCAGCGACTCGCTACTGAGCAAAGGCATGAACCTACCAAACAAAGGGATGGTCAGCAATATGCGAAAACAGACCCTGGCCAACGACATCAACATCGCCGGACTATTCTTGTTCACCTTCATCGTCATCGCTGTCATATTCAGCAAGGGGAGATACCTCATCGCTTACCGCATCAAGGATTTCTTCCACAGCAAAAGAAAATATTCCGACGAGTACGTCAACCCCAACACCAGCGCATGGCGAAACAACTTGGCGCTTTGCTCCGTACTTAGCCTGTCCCTCAGCCTCATCGTCTATCAATTCACACGCGACAACTACCCCAACGCCATGTGGAATCCATACATCCCCTTCATTTTGTTAGGAGCCACATTCGGCTTTGCAATCGCATGGATATACATCAAGGGACTGCTCTACTCTTTTATCAACTGGATTTTCTTCGACAGAGAATCTAACAAGAAATGGATGTCGTCATATTTCTTGATAAATTCCCTGACAGCATTCATCGTTTTCCCTATTTCGCTGTTGGCTGTCTTCGGAAACATTACACCGAAAACCACACTCTATAGTTTACTTTTTGTTCTAATAATCGTCAAAATTTTACTATTTTTTAAGATTCTGAACAACTTTAAGGCGAGAAATAGCGAATATTTGTTTATTTTTTTGTACTTTTGCGCCGTGGAAATCGTACCTGCACTTGCGATGTGGCAGGTTTTCTCAAACACAGACAGAAATTTAACAGTAATTTTCTTTTAAAGAATGACAACCAAAATCTTAGTGTCGCAACCTCGTCCCAAAGTCGAGAGG
>CACYEC010000143.1 GCA_902773225.1 uncultured Bacteroidales bacterium | reverse complement strand
TGGGAAGGAACAGTGAATTTCGATGGCAGCCTGCGCAACAGTTCCACCACGCTGCATCGTTTCACCACCCTCAATTCCAAAGGCTCATTCCGTAGCATCACCATGGAGTATGCGGCAAGTCTGCATCCAGGTGGCGACGGAACTGTGGCCACGATGACTGTCGATTCCCTCAACCTCAAATACGGGGCACATGTCGTCATCGACTTCAATGGCACGCTTGCCGACAAAGTGAACACCCAGTTCATATCAATAGGCAAGAAGGACTGGGAGTTCGGACCCACCTACAACACGCCCGTTTTCCAGTTCCGCAATGCCACATCACTGGCCAACGGCCGGTACTCCATCGGCACATGTGAGACCGTTGCAGGAGAACTGTCCAATATCAAAATCGAGGGACTGAACAAAGCCGCCCACCTGAAGGTCATCGAGGGCGTCCTATATCTCGTGGTCGGTTCCTCATCCACTAATACGGATGACGAGGGCAACGCCATTTGCTCGAAAGTGGGTTCGGGCACCTTCTATTTCCGCCACTTTGCCACAGGCAAGTTCCTCACCGGCGACAACGCTTGGTGCACTCGGGCCAGCATCAGCGAGGCGGCTAATCCAGTGACTCTTGCACCAAGCGGTTCTGGCTACACCATCGAAACCAATATCAGCAACGGAGGCGACAACCACTATTTAGGCAGTAACTACTTCATGGACGGGGCTGCCTTCGCTTGGACTTTTGTGGAAACCACCAACGCCAATGGACAGACTGCATATCTCATTACCGCCGACGGAACCAACTACCTCTGCTGTGAGGGAACATCGACTGTGGTGAATACAACAACCAACGCCAACAACCCCAACGCGCTGTGGACCCTCCATACCAAGAACGCCCTTATAGAAGAACTCGCAGGAGCGATTACCACTCGCGATGCCACCTTCCTTATTGCAGGAGCCGACATGAGCCGCAACCACGGTAGCAACAGCAGTTGGACAGGAAGTCCAAAAATCGACGGGGCAAACGAGAACTTCAACGGTGAGAAATTCAGTTGCAACTTCGATGTCAACCAAACGCTCACAGGCATTCCTAACGGTGTTTACGTACTTTCTTGCCAGGGATTCTACCGCGACGGAGGATACGTCGACGCCGCATCCTTGCGGTCGGGAAAAAACGAGGCACTCAACGCCATGCTCTACGCCAATGGGGCTACTGCACCACTGCCTTCCATCTTCGAGGGAGCGGGCAGAAATGGCACAGTAGGAGTCAGCACGACCTTGGGTTACATCCCTAATTCTCAGGAAGAGGCATCCGCATACCTCAGCGCTGGTCTCTACGCTGGCACGTCTGTCACAGTGACAGTCACCGATGGCACTCTGACAATTGGCGTGACGAAGACCACCACAGTGACGAACGACTGGACGGTATTCGACCGCTTCCGCCTCACCTACCAAGGACCGGCGGAGACGCTCATCGCTACCAACTATGTGAGGAATGGTGACTTCGAGAGCAACTCGTATGCTGGATGGGAAACCACCATGCAGCCGAGAAACAACCAACTCACAACCAATACTTCCACATACCAGGGCTTCACCAACCATGCATGGGAGAACTGGAAAGGCGCAGCGATGACCGGAACCATGCACCAGACTGTCACAGGTCTGCCTTCTGGTACCTATAAACTGGCCATTTCCGCTCATGTGAACGTATTGGGAACAGATGAACAGCAGTTTGTTTACGCCAACGATGACGAGGTCTATCTCAATGCAGAATCCGGCGCATACGAGACATACGTCTATGTGAACAACGGTGTGTTGGACATAGGACTCAACCAAACCTCACCCATCGCCAACTGGCTTGCCATAGACAACGTGACTTTGTATTATGTGTCGGAATCGCCTGTTGTCGCTAACTACAACGACGCTTTGGCTCGTGCCAACAGGGTCTATGGCAAGGCATCCACAGTCTATGCCAACGTCACTGGCGACGAACTGACTGCACTGCAACAAGCGCTGAACGACTATGCCAACACGCCTGCCAACGCGACTTTGCTCAAGAAGGCCATCGCTGACCTCAACACGGCCACCAATGCCTTCGTGGCTGCCAAAGCCAACTACGACAACTATTATGCGATTGCGGCTGTCGTCTCCAACCTCGCGCTTGAGGACAGTGAATGGCCCTATGCGGATATCGACTTGAGGACGGCATTCCAGGAGACTCTGGCCGCTGCTCCCCAAAATGCCGCTGACGCCGTGCTGAAGGCGGAAGCCCTCAACACCTCATTAAGAGTATATGTGGAGTCGAACGCCGCGGCTGTGCGCTATAACGGAGAGGACTATACTTCCTATATCACCAATGCACAAGGCACATCCACGGAAGGATGGACAAGCAGCAGCAACTGCTGGACGCTCAACAATGAGCCTTACACCGATGCCGAGGGCAATTCCAATTATTCCTATATCGATGTGAACAGCGTCACCTCATTCACACTCTCACAACAACTCTCCAACCTGCCAAAGGGTTACTACGTACTCACCACCACGGCAAGGGCGCAGACTGGCATCAACAAGTACCAACTCTTTGCAGAAAATGCACAAGGCACAAGGACTAATCAGGACATTCCAGTCATCGGAAACACTGGTGGTCTCTTCGGACGTGGATGGAATGATGTATTCCTCACATTCGTACAGCCTGAAGCAGGTAACGCCATTATTGGTGTGGAGGCTTCCAACTCCACTAACCTGTGGATGTCGGCGGCTCGTTTCCGTCTCTACCGTTTAGAGGCGACAGGCGACGTGAACAATGATGGCAATGTCAATATCCTCGACCTCACCATCCTTATCAACAAAGTGTTGGGCCAGAATCCTCCGGTATTCAATTCCATCAATGCCGATTTGGATTACAGCGGTGCCCACAGCATCTTGGACATCACCATGCTGATTAACAAAATCCTCACGCAACCCTCTGAGTAAATCATAGAGTTATATAGATGAAAGGCCGCAGGTCGGAATTCCGACCTGCGGCCTTTTGCAAATGCCTATGAGAAAATACTCAGATTATTCGGAATAGACAGATTATTCCTATCATCCTATTTCAATCATGTAGCCTCCTACGAATGACGCGCCAGGAAGGAGGTGGTTCATCAACGGCTTGTCGCGGAACTCGCCATCAAAACCGCGGTAGTCGCCCACACCGTACCAAGGCTCAACGCAAACGAAGGGTGCGTTCTTCTTGTATGGACTCCAGAAAGCACAGACTGGTGTCTCATAATATACGGTCACCACAGGTTTGCCTTCCTTGTCGAGGATGTCGGCTTGTGTGGTCTGGCAACGATGGATTTGAATAGAGTCTTTGTTCCAAGTCTCATCGGTGAAGTTGATCATTCCGTCTTCTGTGGTTTCCACAAGGTCTTCCGTCATGTCGTGCGTACCGTCGATGAAACTCGTGTAGCGGTAAACTGGTGCATTGGCGTCGAGTTGGATACGTCCGTGCTGCACGTCGCCCTTGTTCATGTCGGGGATGTTGAAAGCGGGATGACCGCCAATCTGGAAGTGAATCTCATCCTCATCGAGATTGTCCACCTGCCATTCAACGGATACAGTTTTACCGTCAAGGGTGTAGGTGATGGTCAGGGCGAAAAGATAAGGATAGACTTTCAGCGTCTCATCATCCCAGAGGAGTTGGAATGCGACCTCGTCCTCGAGTTGGTAAAGCAATCGGAACTCGCGGTCGCGCGCAAAACCGTGGCGTGGCAGATGGTATTCCTCGCCATCCACACGGTAGGTGTCGTTGTTTACACTGCATACGATGGGGAACAGGATAGGAGAGTGACGTGGCCAGTATTCAGGGTCGGCCTGCCAGAGGTACTCCTTGCCTGTGGCATCCTTGATGCTTTGCAGTTCTGCTCCTATCTCAGAGATAAGAATAGTCAGTTCTTCGTTTTTCAGTTCTATCATATTGTTGATTTTTAATGGTTGGTGGTCAAGTGTTTTTCAATTATGTACAAAGGCGAGTCTCCACGATATTCACCGTGTAGTCACCCGATGATTTTCTTCGCTAATTCAGATTGCTTGACAATGAAGTCTAATGCTTGTGCAGGTGTGGCGGGTTGGATGTCCGCCAGTTTCTTGCTGAGTAGCAATTGCTGTTGTGAGACATGGAATCCTCCTGCTTGGCGAATGCGAATGCTCTCATTGAGCAGATAAGCCGCTATCTGGGGATTGCTGTCAACAAGGAGTTCAGCAAGTTGGATATAAAGTTTTGTGCGGAATTTCTCTTCTTTCTGCGTCTGTATGGCCTTGCAGAGAAGTGGAATCTTGTTGGAGGGTTGAGAGGCGAGTGCGGCCAGTTCGCTGTAGAGATAAGACTGGTGGTGTTTGCGTAGCAGTTGTTTGTAGATGTCAACTGCTTTCTTGTTCTCGCCAGTAATCTTGTAGATGAGCGCCATGAGCCGTTGGTAGTTCATATTGTTGCGGCTGTGGCGTAGTGCTTCATTGAGTATAGGTGTGCAGCGTAACCCCAGTTCAGGTGTCGGGTTGGCTTCTAATTCGCGATAGACATGGCTGATGAGGCGAGTGGCTATGGAGGGCAGAGGATGGCCGTTGGCTTCGCCCGCCTTCCAGTCCTCTGCTGTCAGGCTCTCTAAACCGCCGTTTTCCAGAAAATCCACCATGGAGAATTGGGGTGAAGCCTCGCTCAGGTTGAGAGCGTGACGGAGTATGGCATGGTGCCCTTTGCCGTCGGAATCGTCCATGTTGGGATAGAGGCGTATGAGAGCCTGGAAGATTTTCATAGCCTCATCCACTCGTTGTTGTTCCACCCGCAGTTTAATCATGTCACTGGCGCACCAGAACATGGCGATGGTGGTGTAATGTCCTTGGTGGATGGCATACATGGGGCGTATCGCTTCGTAGGCTTCTTCGGTTTTTCCCTGCTTGCGCAGTTCGAATATGTCTTTTACTTCCATATTGATTAAGGTTAGTGTTTGTTTTGCAAAGATATCGTTTTTTGTCTTCAGTTAAAAACTTTCGTGCTGATAAAAGCGGGCTAATGTGAGAAAAAGGCATTCTTTGCTTGCCTATAAGGAGAAATATTTGTTATTTTGCCTCATGTTTCGGTGCCGAGCCCGATGAGGCTTGGCCATATTTTTACTGTTGAATTGCTATGGCGACTATTTTCATCGTTATTCCAGTGCTTGCCTTGTTGATGTTCGAACTCGGGCTCACGCTTCGTCTTTCGGACTTCAAGTTGTTTCTCAAACGTCCGCGGCCAATCTTTGCCGGACTTGTAGGGCAGATTGTATGTTTGCCTATATTGGCCTATTTCCTGGCTTCTGTCTTTCACCTCTCTCCACTGTTCTTCATCGGTGTGGTGCTGATTGCCTGTTGTCCTGGGGGGAGTTCGTCGAATGTCTTTTCCATGCTCGCCAAAGGCGATGTGGCTTTGTCGGTATCGTTGACAGCTTGCAGCAGTTTCATTACGCTTGTCACTCTGCCGATTATCATGAGGGAAGTGATGCCTGCTACGGGAGCGGAGGCAATGGAGATTCATCTGCCTGTTGGACAACTGATAGTTCAAAACATAGTCCTGATGTTTGTCCCAATAGCATTAGGAGTCTGGGTGAGAAAGAAATGGAAGAAAGCAGCAACAAAACTCAATGCCATTCTCTCGAAAACGGCTCTTCCACTCCTTGTGCTGCTTGTGACGGTCTTTTACATCCAGCACAAACACACCATTCTCGACAACATCGGTTCTCTGGGTTCTTGCATCTCGCTTCTGGTGCTTCTTTCCATGGGAACGGGTGTACTGCTTTCATGGGTGGGACGACTTACTGGCAAGGAAAGGAAAACCATCGTGATAGAGATTGGCATGCAGAATGCAGCCCAGAGCATCGCCATTGCCAGCAGCCCTTTTGTCTTCAACAACGACACGATAGCCATACCTGCCATCATCTATTCACTGATGATGAATATCTTCCTTATCGCCTATGTCGGACTTTGCAAAATGAAGAAATAAGGTGCTTATAGTCCATGAACAAAAAATCCGTGGCGATTGCCACGGATTGTTTTGTCTAAAGGCCTTTCAATGTTCAACGGTCAATGTTCAAGGGTCAAGGGTCAATGTTCAATGTTCAATGGCTAAAACCCGATTTTGTTGGTTTTGGCATCGATATTCTCAGTTTTGCAATAGGTTTGGATATTATCGAGCCGTTTGTCACTATCGCCGTGGAGGATGCAGTTGATGGCGTATTTCCTCGCGATGTTCTCGATTTGTCCTCCACTGAACTCGTAGTTTTTTGCGAGCGACATCGACTCGGTGTCGCTGAGTTCGGGAATCATTTCGTGCCAGATGTGCTGGCGTGCCTCAATGGTGGGTTTGTCGAACCTTATTTTGTAGAGGAAACGACGTGAGAAGGCTGGGTCGAGGTTACAGGTGAGGTTGGTGGTGGCGATGAGGATGCCGTCAAGGTCCTCCATCTCTTGGAGGATGATGTTCTGGAGTGTGTTCTCCATCTTATCGACTGCGCTTTGCGCTCCATTCATACGTGTTCCAAGCAGGGCGTCGGCCTCGTTGAAGAGGAGGATGGGAGTGACATCCATCCTTTTGACCAAACCACGGTACTGGTTGAAGAGCCCTTTCACATTCTTCTCAGAGTCGCCCACCCATTTGCTCTTGATTTGTGGTACATCCACCATCATAATGTCGCGTCCTGTGGCTTTGGCAATCTGATAGGCCGTTTCGGTCTTGCCTGTGCCTGGGTCACCGTAGAACAGGCAGGCGAATCCTTGGCGGAAACCTTTGGCTTTCATCCTCTCGTGAATCTCTTTGTATTTCTCCTCTGAGAGAAAGGTGAAGAGTTCATCGACCTGTTTCTTGATATCGTCGTTGTAGTAAAGTTTCTTCTGAGTCAGTCTGTCGCTCTTAATCAGTCCAGCGATTTTCTCGTCTGTGGTTTGGAGTTTGAAATCACAGAGCAATGTGCGTTTGGCCTCTTCTGTCACCTTGAACTCGGTCGTGTTGGCCATACCGTCCTCGCAGGTGTGTTCGACGAGTTTCTTCATCATCAGTATATGGGTGCCGTTTCTCAATCCGTTTTTCGCGTTGGTGAAGTCACAATCGAATTCGAAGACATCAGATATGTCGCAGAAGTGTATTCTGTTGTCGTTGTTGTTGACACAGAGGTGGCAGAAGGTCAGCATCAGTATCCAGTCATCTTCTTCGTCGTTAAGTTCAAGTTTGTTGAATTTCTGGACGAAAGGCAGATGGCTGTTGTCTTCCAACAGTTTATGAGCCTCTAATCTGAACTCTTCGGCGCTGATGGTCTCGTTGTTCAGGTCGTTGAAGTCCTGGCTGATGTACGAGAAGAGTTCACCCACGTTCAGACTCTCGCGTTTGGGTGTCTTGAATGCTTCGTTGCGCTTGAGGGCATTGAGCACTCCAGACGGAACATCGAATGAGCACTGGTCTTTGGCGTTTCTGTAGCGAAGCAGTCGTTTGTGTACCAAGGCATCGACTTCCTTGCCCAGTCGGAGTGCACTGATTTTGCTGATGTCCAGGTGGGATGAGATGTCATTGTAATCTACATTGTTTGGTCCTCTCTCCACACAGATGGCGAACACAACGGACTGGAGGTCGGTTAGACCCATACGTTCTTCAATGATTTTCGTATATAAACTAATGGCTTCGAGGGTGGCTCTGGTAAGTTTGCTGTGGAGGACGCGTGAAGCAATCTGCTCCAATGCAGACAATAAGTCCAGGTTCTTGTTCAGTTCGTTTTGAATCTCAACAAACAACGAGGGTTGGGACTCAGATTTAGTTCTTTTTCTTGTAGTCATAGCATTTGTGAATTGATGTGTGAATTTGATTCCAGATATAATATAGAATTAAGAGGTCAAAAATTTAATGAAAACATGAAAAAAAGTTTCTTTGAGTGCATTTTTTCCTCAGAGTGCTATTCAAACCGTAGGAGGCACTTCGCTATGTGCCACAGAAAAGAATGCGCTTTGTCAGCGCTAAGGTCATTCAGTATGTCGGGGGGAAGAGGATTATCCTGTCTTGCTGTTTTGCATTCCACGCGATTATATTGCAAAGATACGACTTCCTTTTGAGAAACGAAAGGTTTTCACTCGCTTTTTTGTGGGAAATCATCTTTTTCATCTACGATTTGGGGTTAGGTTACCATCTTTTTCTTAGTCGCAGAGAATAATGGACTTCCTTTGCCTATCGTAGGTACAGGGGCTTGACATGAAAAAATATCACGGCTCCTTCAATCGGGATGCGGTTGAAGGAGCCGTGTGAAAATAGAGATGGATTGTTTTTATTCCACCTTGTTCATTACAATGGTCTTTTCTCCAACCTTGAGTGTGAGGGTAGCGCCGTCGTTCTTGTCAATAGTCATAGTTGATATGCCATTG
>CACYEC010000142.1 GCA_902773225.1 uncultured Bacteroidales bacterium | reverse complement strand
GGATTATGCCATTCCTTACCAAGCCGAGGGCAAGCCTGTCGTAAAAATAGGCATCGCTTTCTCGCAAGAGACCAAGACCGTTTCGGACTGGATCATTGAAAAAGATTGAGCATCTTCCCAAAAAAGATAGGGGTGAAATGCAATGAAACCCCTGCCAGCATCGAATACATTGCCAACATCGGAGACTGTAGAGCTGAAGCGGTTAGACAGAGAGTAGAGGAGAAAATACACACTTTTCCCTTCACAGCCGCAGATTGTTGAAAAAACGCGAAAGGCGACCCGAAGGCCGCCTTTTCGCGTTGGCTATCGATTACATTATTATATTGCTATGCTGTTTACTCCTCCTCTATATTAAACCTAATCTTTGTAATGCCAGAAATCATAAAATAATAATCCGTTACCGACAGTGTGACAGTCTGAGCTGGAGTTCCTTCCCATTTAAATTCAGATGGAGTCGGCATTTCATTCTCTATTCCGCTCCAACCGTCAGGCCAACTCGGGGGAAGGTTAATGCACAAGAATACAATCTTTGTTATTTTTCCAACTGAAGAAGTGAAGGACAAGGAAGAAGGAACGTAGGTAGGAGGATAACCACTACTATAATCCATTCCAGAAAATAATCGTATATTACCGTAATCCCCATTTATCTCCCAAGTAGCTTCGCCAGAATTGCCCTCCCCGGTAACAAGCCCAGCAACAAGTGTGGCGGTAATGCCCTCTTCTGTATGAGGATGTTCTGTATCACAAATGAATGAGGAACTCATAGTCCACGTCACGAGGCCAGCCGGTTTAGGATAGATGAAAGTCATGTCATCATCCTGATTGGAGTCTACGCCAGTACCATAGTCAACGCCTCCGATGGTTACACCAGCACAAGTGCTGGAGGGATGTCCTTTACCGATGCATTTGCAGTCCAAACCAAGAAGAGCTATGCTCTTCTTGGCAGTTACGCTGGTTACGTTATTGTTATTAGTGATGGTGATTAAACCGCAAGTACCAAAGAGGCTAGTACCTATGCCAGCACCATAGTCGTCTCCATTACCATTTGCAGTGACAGTGCCACCGCTGATGGTTATTGTTCCGCATGAACCGTAATTAGCAGCACCAATGCCAGGGCCATTAGTGCCATTGGCAGTAATGTTTCCTCCTGTAATCTCAATATTTCCTCCTGTAGCACAAGCACCTGCGCCGATGCCAACTCTCGAGCCGCTGGCAATGATAGTGCCTCCTTCAATCCTGATATTGCCAGATGTCATTTCACCACTCTGAGAATATTCATCTTTGCTTCCGATACCAGCACCATGACCACCTATCGCAGTAAGCTGACCTGTTCCGCGAATGGTCAGCGTCTTGTTAGCCGGGACAGCGATTCCCTGGTTATTATATCCTTTAACATAGTTTTCTGTGCCGTCTTCAAGGACAATGATTGCGTCACCTTGGCAAACGATGCCAGCATTGTCATTCGAAAGATCTTCGTTGTTGATGGTTGCGCCGTTGAGTGTTACGGTGGCACCATCGGCGATGGAAATCTTTTTAGCTACACCGAGCGTGCCGGTGATGGTCATGCCATTGATGGCGGTTGCGAATGCCTCCGTTGACTCACTTGTCAGCTTCGAGAGGTCGCCATCCCACATCGTAATGCTCACGCCCGCAGTATGGTAATCGTTGATATCAACATCAGGAAAACTCGTTATAAAGCAGTTGTAGCCGCTAATAGTTGCGGTAGCCGAAACGCCCGTTTGCGGCAGAAGGATAGCCCATTTTGCAGCATCGCTTTCGGGATAAAGAGTAATATTGCCAGGATCGCCTGTCGGGGTGATACCAGGGGTTGCAAAGTTAATGGTGGTCGTGTTGTAGACACCGCCAATGGTCACAGTCTCACCCGTCGCCGTTGCAGGCACAAACTTCACCAAGGCGCACTTGTTCTCGAGTATGCACGAATACGAACCAGTAGCACCTGTATATGGTACTGATGTGTACGACAACACAGGCAGGTTGCTCGATTGGTTGCTGATGTCGACATTGAATGATGTCGTGCTTCCCGGTGTCAAATCCTCCCTCTCGGGGCCACCCACAAAGTAGAGATGCAGTTGGGGATTTTCGCCTGTCGGCTCAATGATATCGCCTGAGAAGGCTCCGTCTGCGCAGATCAATGTACCGATGTAATGGCTGCCGTCACCCACATAGAGGACATCGCCGTTCTCATAGGTCACCGTTCCGAGGCTTGGATCAACCACGTGTTTGCTGCTTCCACCCACATTCACGGTGATGTGTATGGTTTTGGGTTCACTCTCAGTGGTAGAGGGTTGTTCCTTCTTGCACTGGGCAAGGCCGAGGGTCAGCATGAGAGCTGCTACAAAAACTGCCAACTTTTTCATTGCTCGTCCTCCTTCTTTTTAAGTGCAACATAGCCGAGACCTGCACCCAGCAGAACGATAAGACCGCTGCCAAGTGGAGCGGCTTGTCCGAAGGTTTGGTTTTCGGCGGTAATCGACATGTCGTCGATGACGGTACGGTCGCCTCTGGAGTTCATCATTCCGTGGCTATTGTCCTGTTTGTAAGGATTCTCCAGCAGCCCACGGTTGATTTGGGCGTTCAGTGTGGCCGGCACCATCAAGGCTGCCAGCCCGAGCGAAAGCACGAGGGCT
>CACYEC010000141.1 GCA_902773225.1 uncultured Bacteroidales bacterium | reverse complement strand
TAGTAATGAGGGTAAGACCATCATCCTTCTTGATTATGATACAAATCCGGATGTGGAGAATGCGAAGAAACCGTTGTCGCATGCTTCACTGATTAAGGCATATGTTGAAGGGATTTATCCTTATGGAGATAAACCTGTAGAAATACCAAAAGTAACAAAGAAAAAGACTACAAAGAAGAAAAAACCAAAGAAGGAAGACAATAATATCCAACTTGATTTGTTTAATAAATAAAGAGGCGAGATATGGAAAAGAAAAGTAATTGGCAAGAATTCAAGGCTGTGCTTGATGAGCACAAGATAGTAAAACTTTACCATTTTACAGATTTCGACAATCTAGAGTCGATCATTAAGAATGGTGGCTTATATTCGTGGATGGATTGCGAACGAAAAGGAATAAAAATAGCTAAGCCAGGAGGAGGCAGCACATCACGTCAATTGGATAGTGGAAGAAATCTTGAAGACTATGTTAGGGTAAGTTTTACGACCCAGCATCCAATGATGTACGTAGCAATGAAAGATGGTAGAATATCTAATCCTGTGATTTTGGAAATTGATCCTGAAGTTATCTTTTGGAGAGATACATATTATTCAAACATGAATGCTACTATTCACAGAATTAAGCCTAATATTGGTGGAAATCTGAGTGATTTAAAACAAATTCATTTCCAATCAGTTAAGGCATTTAAACATTTTGATCTACCAGAAGAGGAATGGCCATATTTCCAAGCTGAAATATTGGTGAAGAATTTTATCCCAATAGAGTATATCAAGAATATAGGGAACTTTGGTATTCCAATTCCTTCTAAGCCAAAGGAACTGCAAATCAAGAATCCATATACAGCTCAAATCACAAGAAGCACACCTACGGCTTTTATTTTCATGATAGACCAATCTATCTCCATGAGTCGCAAACTCAACTTTAAAGGGGAATATATAACTTTAGCGGAGGCTGTGGCTCGAATAGTAAATGCTCAGATATACGATTTGGTACTTAGATGTATCAAAATGAGTGATGTACGGCATTATTACGATATAGCAGTAATTGGATATGGTGATGATGCAAGTTATGGCTGGCAAGGAGCATTGGCAGGACGAGATTTCGTTTCACCAGAAGAATTAAAAAACAATCCATTTAAAAGGATCATAGTTAAGGAAGAGAAGATAACGAAAAGGGGACGCGTTTTGAAAGAAGTTTCCAAATTTCAATGGGTAGAACCTGTTGCCGCTGGCAAATATACAAGGGCTCACAAAGCCTTTGCGATGGCAAAAGATCTGCTTGATAAGTGGATGAAAGAGCATCACGAGCAAGATTGCTATCCCCCAACTATCATTAATATCACTGATGGAGCTTTCAATGGTATTCCAAATCCTCATGAAGTTAACACACAGTTAGCGAACGAGTTGAAGGCAATGTTTACTAATGATGGTAATGTACTTGTTTGGAATATCCATGTAACTCCAGATAACAAGGATCAATTGTTGTTGCCTGTCAGTAAGACTGAAATCAATGATGACAAAGATTCTGAGTGTCTCTACAATATGTCAAGCCTGCTGCCTTCACGTTATAATCAACCAATAGGTGATTTGCGTGGAGATGGAGAGAATAGAAGGCATGTGGCAATGGCTATTAATTCGGATCTGTCAACGCTAATTCAATTAATGGATATTGGAACACCTACAAACATTAGTCAGAAATGAGAGCATTATCATTAGCGAAATTTGAGGAAGGCATTATCAACGAGGATGCTGCTATCGCAAAAGAAGAACTGATAGCAGTGTCTGATGGTGCTGGTGGTGGAGGTGTTTTTGCAGAACGCTGGTCCCAATATCTAGTAGATCATTTAACAGATAATCCCATCAAGAGTTATAAAGAATTCGATAAATGGATAGATGGGATATGGGAACCTTTCTATGATGAATGTGAGGAAGAAGCTAAGAAGATTGGAGGGCTATTCCTGAACAAATTCTATGACGAAGGCTCTTTTGCGACATTAGTTTCTGTGTGGAAGAATGGTATGTGGATAAGTTATGGAGATAGCGTGGCCTTCTGCTATAATCGGAAAACTAAAGAACTACAACATTCATTTACACGACTTGCAGATTTCAACAATCCGCCATATCTGATTAACTGCAAAGATCCCCTGAATGAAGAGGGCTTTAGAAGCGGTCAGTTCAAAATAGATGATGATTGTCTTTTCTTTGCCGCC
The DNA here is from genome assembly GCA_902773225.1 of uncultured Bacteroidales bacterium. Taxonomy (GTDB): domain Bacteria; phylum Bacteroidota; class Bacteroidia; order Bacteroidales; family Bacteroidaceae; genus RUG11857. The sequence goes on along the minus strand of CACYEC010000141.1, from coordinate 1,404 downwards.
AGTGATACATTAGCCCATTATATATTAATGATGTATGAGATGGCTCATGAAGATCAATACGAAGAAGAATTGAAAGAGGCCATCAGTGCACAGACAAAAAACAGCAATTTCATTAAGGCTGCCATGCGCCTAAGGAAAAGAGATTTTTCCAAGGACGTGATACAGAAATTGGAGAATTGCAAATATGAGAATCAGTTAATATCTCATATCGGACGCTTGAAAAGGTGGGGCTTTATTGGTCACGACGATTATTCACTAGCAATATTATAAGCTTATGGATGAGAAATATATAGGATATACTCCTGACTATATTGACGCGCTGTTGCCCAAACAGATTTTTGTGTTTGGTAGCAATACTCTTGGCTATCACACAGGAGGTGCTTCTGGTACCGCTCGTAAGAAGTTTGGTGCTGTATGGGGGCAGGCAGAAGGTTTACAAGGTCAGAGCTATGCTATACCTGTCGATTATGGGAAAAACGTCAGGAAAGATATTGAGGTTAAAGCTTCAGTAGATAGGTTTATCGCATTTGCTAAAGAACATTCGGATCTTTTCTTCTTTGTTACTCGGGTGGGCTGTGGCATCGCCGGTTATCATGATGAGGAGATGGCAGAATTCTTCAAGGCGGCGATAAATTTGAATAATGTCAGTTTGCCTAAGAGTTTTGTAGATTCTATCAATAAAAAGGGAACGATATATGATTTGGATCGATTCGTGAAGGCACAAGAAGTAGTATACGCCCAGGCCCTGAAAGAGATAAAGGAAGGAAAACGGCAAAGTAGATGGATATGGTTTATATTCCCTCAGATCAAAGGCTTAGGACATAGCTATAATTCAGAGTTTTTCGGTATCAGTAGCAAAGAAGAGGCAAAAGCATATCTTGAACACCCTGTTCTTGGTACTCGTCTTCGCGAGATAACGAAAGCTTTCCTTGATTGTGGAAAGACTGCTGACGAGATATTGGGATTCCCGGATGTGTTGAAAGTCAAGTCATGCATGACATTGTTTGATATGGTGTCGCCTAATGATATCTTCAATGACGTGTTATTTAAATTCTATGAGAGTCAGAGATGTGATAAGACCATCTGGCGTCTGGGCTTAAGAGAGGATAAACAGAAGAATCAAGTCAAACTGAGTAAATTGACTATTACAAAGGATTGTTCCATCCTGCTTTCTGGCTATAATCAGGAAGTGAAGTTGGAGCCGATTGTGAAGGCTGTTTATCTCTTGTTCTTGAATCATCCTGAGGGTATTGCATTTAAGTATCTGCCAGATTACAGAAAGGAATTGGCAGACATATATCAGAAGATAAAGCCCTTTGGGCTGACGGAAAGAGCAATAAGGAGTATTGAGGATGTAACAAATCCGCTATTGAACTCTATCAATGAAAAATGTTCCCGTATAAG
>CACYEC010000140.1 GCA_902773225.1 uncultured Bacteroidales bacterium | reverse complement strand
TGCGATGGTCGGTGACGCGTCCCTGCGGATAGTTGTAGGTGCGGATTTTAGCCGAGCGGTCGCCCGTTGATACCATGGTCTTTCGTCGGCTGGCGATGTCGTCGATGTACTTCTGATGCTCGCGGTCGTAGATTCGGGTGCGCAGACGGGCCAGAGCGCGTTCCTTGTTCTTGGGCTGGTCGCGCGTCTCCGTACATTCCACCAGTATTTCCTCTGTTTCGCCCGTGTTGGGGTTCTTCCACATATAACGGGCGCGAACACCCGATTCCACTTTGTTGACGTTCTGACCACCGGCGCCGCTTGACCGGAAGGTGTCCCACTTGATGGCCCCCTCGTCGATATGTACCTCGAAAGCCTCAGCCTCAGGCAAGACCGCCACGGTGGCTGCGGATGTGTGTACACGTCCTTGTGTTTCTGTTACTGGTACACGTTGTACCCGGTGCACGCCCGACTCATATTTCATTGTGCCATAGACATTCTCGCCAGTTACATTGAAGATGATTTCCTTGTAACCGCCCGAAGCGCCTTCAGAGAAACTTGAGATGGTGATTTTCCATCCCTTGATGTCGCAGTACTTGCTGTACATTCGGAACAAGTCGCCGGCAAAGAGGGCGGCTTCGTCGCCACCTGTTCCTCCACGGATTTCCATCACCACGTTCTTGCCGTCCTCGGGGTCTGCAGGAATCAAGAGGAGTTTGATTTCCTCCTCCAGTTCGGGAATGCGCTTTTCGTTGTTCTCCATCTCCTCTCGTGCCAGTTCGCGCATGTCGGGGTCGCTTTCAGCTGCAAGGATGTCCTTGGCCTCTTGCAGTCCTGTCAGGCAGTCGATGTATTCCTTGCGTGCCTTGACGATGTTCTGCAGGTCCTTGTACTCTTTTGTCAGCTTCACATAGCGTTGCTGGTCGGCCAGCACATTAGGGTCGGAGATGAGTGTTGACACCTCCTCGTAACGGCTGACAATGCCTTCCAGTTTCTGTAGTATGTTGTTGTTCTCCATTATAAAAGTATAGTCATTAATACTGCTGTGGGAATCGGTGCGTCCCAAGTGAGCATGATGTCGCTCGTATAGGTATATGCACCTTTGTAGATATGTTTGTTGTCAGTAGTCAGAATGATGTTGCTTGAATAGGTGTAAGCCCCTTGGTAGATGTGGTTGTTCCCTACGGTCACCACAATCTTGTTGGAATAGGTGTAAGGTCCCGAGTACAAGTGTTTGCCATCCCATGTGTAGAGTATGTTGCTCGAATAGGTATAAGGGCCTTTATAAACATGCTTGCCGTCCCATGTGTATAGGATGTTGCTGGAGTAGGTGTACGCACCCTTGTAGAGGTGCTTGCCGTCCCAGGTGTAAAGAATGTCGCTGGAATAGGTGTAAGAACCCTTGTAGATGTGTATGTCGGCGGCCATTGTTTCGTTGGATGATAACCATGAGGCCAGGATGAACAGTATAGTCAATAAATGCTTCATGATTGGGTATGGTTTTATTGATGATTAGGAGTAATCTAAATCAGAGTATTCGGAGTAATATGAGTTGCCTAAAAGCCGATAGGCCTCTAATATTCGAATGTACCGAACTCGCTCTTGATGGTCAGACTGCGTTGTCCTTCTTCGATGTGGCCTACCACTTGAGCGTCGATGTTGAAACTTCGGCTGATTTCGATGACAGCATCTGCATCCTCAGGCGCCACATAGACCTCCAGTCGGTGTCCCATGTTGAAGACCTTGTACATTTCAGCCCAATCGGTGCCACTCTCTTTGGCGATGGCTCGGAAGAGTGGCGGTACGGGGAACATATTGTCTTTCACCACATGGCAGTTGTCGCCCACGAAATGGAGCACCTTGGTCTGTGCGCCTCCTGTGCAGTGGACCATGCCGTGTATGGCTGGTCGCATCTGGTCGAGAAGCACTTTTACCACAGGTGCGTAGGTTCGGGTAGGTGAGAGGACGAGTTTTCCGGCGTTCAAAGGACTGCCTTCCACCTCGTCGTTGAGTCGGTAACTGCCGCTGTAAACCAGTTCCTCGGGAACGGCCTTGTCGTAACTCTCCGGGTATTTCTCGGCGAGGTACTTGGCGAAGACGTCGTGGCGGGCACTGGTGAGTCCGTTGCTGCCCATTCCTCCGTTGTACTGGGTCTCGTAGGTGGCTTGTCCACAACTGCTCAATCCCACAATGACGTCGCCAGGTCGTATGTTGGCGTTGTCGATGACATCGGCTCGGCGCATACGGCATGTCACAGTGGAATCGACAATAATGGTACGAACTAAGTCGCCCACATCAGCGGTCTCTCCCCCTGTGGCGTAGATTCCTATGCCCATTTGGCGCATCTGTTCAAGGAGTTCGTCAGTGCCGTTGATGATGGCTGAAATCACTTCTCCAGGAATGAGCATCTTGTTTCGGCCAATGGTGCTGGAGACGAGAATGTTGTCAGTGGCACCAACACAAAGCAAGTCGTCTGTGTTCATAATCAGCGCGTCCTGTGCGATGCCTTTCCATACCGACAAGTCACCAGTTTCTTTCCAATAGATATAGGCGAGGCTGGATTTTGTTCCTGCACCGTCGGCGTGCATGATGTTGCAGTACTCAGGGTCTCCGCCGAGTATGTCGGGTATGATTTTGCAGAAAGCCTTGGGATATATACCCTTGTCGATGTTCTTGATGGCGTTGTGCACATCTTCTTTTGCGGCACTCACACCGCGCATCATATAACGTTGTTTGTTGTCCACTGTCTTGACTTTTTTATCGGTTGTCTTTTTTCTTAGAATTAGAATCAGTATTGACCATGCTTGATCATGAGATGTCGCAGTAAAGGATTACTTGAGGAACACAAAATATACAGCGAGAATCAGACACCCGAAGGCGGCGAAATGGTTCCAGTGTAATTGTTCGTTTCGGAACATAAACATAGCCATACAGGTGAAGACGGTCAGAGAGACCACCTCCTGTATCACTTTGAGTTGCAAGAGGCTGAAAGGTCCTCCATTTCCGGAGAAACCTATTCGGTTGGCAGGTACTTGACAGGCGTATTCAAATAGAGCGATGCTCCATGAGAACACGATGACTCCATACAAAGGCCACGAGGTGGAGATTTTCATCTCTTGTAGTTTCAAGTGGCCGTACCATGCGAATGTCATGAACACATTCGACACAATCAGCAAAAGAATAGTGTATAACGGTTTCATGGTGCAAAGTTACGAATAAATTAGGGAAGAGCAAAAAAACGTAATAACGAAATATCGTAATATCGGAATAACGAAATAAAAAAGGGGATACGAATGAAAAAACTCAGTTGCGCTTGGTCAATTCAGATAAAAATTGTAATTTTGCACCGCTTTTTTTACAGCACAAGGGGAATTGAGGGTGCCAGGCTTGATGTTCAGGCATTCGACGACATTCCGCAGGTGTGATGACGAATTAAGCATCAACTTAATTTAAAGTAACACAAAACAACAAACGAAAATGAAAGAAATTACATTGAAGGCTCAGTCAAGAACAGACCTTGGCAAGAAAGCAAGCCGTGACGCACGTCGCGCAGGTAATGTGCCAGCCGTAGTTTACGGTGTGGAGAAGGAAGAGAAGAATGGCAAGGAGGTTCCTCTGGCCAAGTCCATTCTCGTGAACCAGAAGGAACTGAACAAGGCAGTTTTCACACCAAACGTGTACATCGTGAATCTCGATGTTGACGGCCAGGTGGTTAAGACAATCATTCAGGATATCCAGATGGACTTCGTGAAGGACATTCCTGTACATGTTGACTTCTATCAGATTACCGAGGACAAGCCTATCGTGATGGAGATTCCTGTGAAACTCACTGGTTTGGCAGAAGGAGTGAAGGCTGGTGGTAAGCTTTCTCTCAACGTGCGTAAACTGAAGGTGAAAGGTCTTTACAACCAGCTGCCTGATGTGCTCACCATCGATGTGACCCCGCTTGCTATCGGTAAGTCCTTGAAGGTTGCCGACCTCAGTTTCGAGAACGTGGAACTGGTTAGCCCCAAGGAAGTGGTGGTTTGTGGTGTTCGCATGACACGTGCCGCACGTAGCGCCGCCGCAGAGCAGGCTTCTGAAGAATAAGACAGGTAATGAAATATCTCGTAGTTGGCCTGGGTAACATCGGCGACGAATACGCTGGCACCCGCCATAACATAGGATTTAGAGTGTTGGATGCCTTAGCAGGGGCATCCAATGCTGTTTTTGAGGACAAGCGATATGGTTTCGTCGCCCACACCAGGGTGAAGAACGCAGAACTGGTGCTGCTCAAGCCCTCCACATACATGAACCTCAGTGGCATGGCCGTCAGGTATTGGCTGAATAAGGAGAATGTGGATTTGGAGCGGTTGCTTGTGGTGGTAGATGACCTTGCCTTGCCCTTTGGCAAACTGCGTCTCAAGGGTAATGGCAGTGATGGCGGTCACAATGGCCTGAAAAATATCGCCCAACTTCTGTGCACTCAGAACTATGCAAGGCTCAGGTTTGGCATCGGCAATGATTTCCCCCAAGGCACACAGGTAGACTTCGTACTCAGCGGTTTCTCAGAAGAGGAACTGCAGACCATGGACGAAAGGGTAGCGATGGCTTGCGAGGCTGTCAAGGCTTTCTGCCTCTCGGGGTTGGTCTTTGCCATGAACCATTATAATAATAAATAGGCATTAATGAGCTTTATAGCATCTATAGTCTCTATAGAATCTATAAAAAATGACAAGTGATAATTATTATGGAAGCGCGACTCGATAAATGGCTGTGGGCGGCGAGAATCTTCAAAACCCGTTCCATAGCAGCGGATGCCTGTAAGAACGGCCGTGTGACCATTGACGGCGTGAAGATGAAACCGTCACGCATGGTGAAGGATGGAGAAGTGATACAAGTGAAGAAAGGCCCAATCACTTATTCCTTCAAGGTGTTGCAAGCCATACAAAACAGGGTGGGAGCCAAACTTGTGCCAGAAGTGATGGAGAATGTGACCACCCCCGACCAGTATGAACTTCTTGAGATGAATCGCATCAGCGGTTTTGTCGATAGGGCCAGAGGAACTGGACGACCGACCAAGAAGGAACGTCGCGACCTCGATGAGTTCATCGTTCCGGCTTTTCTCGGTGACTTTGACTTTGAAGATGACGACGAGGATGAAAATGAAATGAACGGCTACGAGGATGATTCCTTGTAGCCGTTCATTTCATTGACCGTTGAGCATTGGCTCGGCATAGCCCTTACCCTAATTTCTCTGCCACGAGTTTGCAGATATTGATGACGGTCTGCATGGCAGCCTCCATGTTGGGGATAGGACAGAACTCGTGTGGTCCGTGGAAGTTGAGTCCGCCAGCGAAGATGTTGGGGCAGGGCAGTCCCATAAAGGAGAGTTGCGCACCATCGGTGCCGCCTCTGATGGCTCGTATCACAGGAGTAGTGCCAGTCTGCTCGATGGCTTCCTTGGCGATGTCGATGATATACATCATAGGCTCTACCTTTTCGCGCATGTTGTAGTACTGGTCCTTGATATCGATTTTCACCACGTCTTTACCGTATTTTTCAGCCAAGGTGTTTGCGACGTTTGCGAAGTTGAGTTTGCGCAGTTCGAAGCACTCACGGCTGTGGTCGCGGATGATGTAGTTGAGTGTGGCTTTCTCCACGTTGCCGTTCATGCCAATGAGATGGTAGAATCCTTGGTATCCCTCGGTGGTTTCGGGTGTCTCGTTGGCAGGCAAGTTCATGGCAAATTCTGCGGCCACCTTCGAGGCGTTGATCATCTTGCCCTTGGCATAACCGGGATGCACGCTGCGGCCCGAAATAGTGACTTTGGCTGCGGCGGCGTTGAAGTTCTCGAACTCTATCTCACCTCGTTCGCCACCATCCATGGTGTAAGCGAAGTCGCAACCGAATTTCTCCACATCGAACTTGTGCGCTCCAAGCCCAATCTCCTCGTCAGGGTTGAATCCCACCCGAATCAGTCCATGCTCAATCTCGGGATGCTCCATCAGATAGACCATAGCCTGTACAATCTCTGCGATGCCGGCCTTGTCGTCGGCTCCAAGCAGTGTGTGTCCGTCGGTCACGATGATATCCTCTCCGATGTGGTCCTTCAATTCAGGGAACATCTTAGGCGATGTGACGATGCCCTCAGAAAGGATGATGTCGCCCCCGTCGTAGTTTTTCACGATGCGAGGATGTATGTCGGCACCCGAGCAGTCGGGGCTGGTGTCGAAATGTGAGATGAAGCCCACTGTTGGAACTTTCTTGCCGGTGTTTGCAGGCAATGACGCCATGATGTAGCCATTGTCGTCGATATCCACATCGCTAAGTCCTATCTCGCGCAACTGTTCGGCGAGATGGCGGGCGAATACCATCTGCTTGGGGGTGCTGGGCGTGGTGTTTGATTCCTCGTCCGATTGTGTGTCGTAGTCGACATAATCCAAAAAACGTTCTACTAATTCCATATTTTTATTATTTTGTTTGATTGTTGATGATGCTGAGGTTGTTGGTTGTGCTAAAAGAGGGACTTGATGATGAACCACACCACGGGAATCAGCAGTGAAGGCAGGAGGTTGAGCGTCTTACAGTCCTTGATATTCAGTAGAGACAGTCCTGATGACGTAATCAGCAGACCTCCCGTGATACACAGTTCCGCCACCAGAGCGTCGCTGATGGCAGTGCTTGAGATTTTGGCGATGAGATAAAACATGCCCTGCCAGCAGAACAAGACTGGTGCGGCCAGAATCATGCCGATGCCGTAGGTTGAAGCCAGCACCATGGACGAGACCAGGTCGAGGGTAGCGTTGGTGAAAAGGAACGTGTTGTCGCCTTGGAGAGCGCTCATCACTGGTCCTATCATCGATAACGGCCCTATGCAGTAGAGCAGGATGCCCATGGCCAAACCATCAGCCAGACGGTTCTCTCCCTGTTTGTTCTTCGAGCGCTTGTTCACCGCGTTCTTGAAGTGACGGTCGATGTCGAGTGCTGTGCCGATGACTCCGCCAATAGCGAGCGAGATGATGAACAGCACAGGAAACTCACTCTGTCCGATATGGGTGACGAACGCATTGAGACCAATTCCCAGAGAAGCCAGACCTAAGCCGTTGAACAGCACCTTCTGGTATTTCTCCTTCACTCCCCGATGCAGGATGGCGCCCACCACACCGCCCACAATGATGGTCGCGGTATTGACGATTGTTCCTATCATGAATTGAAATGTGCTTTTAATTTGTGTTTTGTGTTTGTTTGTTGTTTGGACAGTGCAAAATTAGTCAAAATCGCTTGATATGGCAAATTATGGAAACTTTTATGGTCAAACTTTTCGTATCATTGTTTTTTTTCGCTATATTTGCCCAATGGAGTAAATCTGTGTGCATATGAATCGTGCATGGTATGTCAGGATGTTGCGCTTTATGGTGTTTCATAGACATGCTCCAGTAAAGAATGTGATGTGAAAAATACAAAAACATTGAATTTTATGTTATCAGTAGAAGAACTTAACGACAGACTTATTGACCTCGCTTTTGCCGAGGATATAGGTGATGGCGACCACACGACGCTGTGCTGTATTCCTGATGATGCCATGGGTGAGTCTAAACTGCTCATCAAGGAAGAGGGCGTGTTGGCTGGTGTGGAGATTGCCAAGGAGGTGTTCCACAGATTCGACCCCCAGATGACCGTCGAGGTGTTTATCAACGACGGAGCGCATGTGAAGCCAGGCGATATCGCCATGAGTGTGAAGGGCAAGGTGCAGAGCCTGTTGCAGACAGAGCGTCTCATGCTTAACATCATGCAGCGCATGAGTGGAATCGCCACCATGACCAACAAGTATGTGAAGCGTTTGGAGGGTACTCACACCAGGGTTCTCGACACCCGTAAGACCACCCCTGGAATGAGGATGTTAGAGAAAGCCGCTGTGAAGATTGGCGGAGGCACCAACCACCGTATAGGACTTTTCGATATGATACTGCTCAAGGACAACCATATAGACTTCGCTGGAGGTATTGAGAATGCCATCAGTCGTTGCCACAAATACCTTGAGGAGAAAGGAAAGGACCTGAAAATCGAGATTGAGGTGCGCAACTTTGAGGAACTTCAACGTGTTCTCGACTATGGCGGAGTCAACCGCATCATGCTCGACAACTTCACGCCCGAGGAGACCAAAAAGGCAGTGGAACTCATTGGAGGAAAGTATGAGACAGAATCATCAGGAGGCATCACTTACGACACTATCCGTGACTACGCAGAGGCAGGAGTGGATTTCATCTCCGTCGGTGCACTCACTCATTCTGTGAAAGGTCTCGACATGAGTTTCAAGGCAGCCGACTCCAGTAAACTCCACATCTAATCACTTTATTATTTATCTACGAGAAATGAGAAAAATCCTTATCCTGATGACCTTCATCCTGGGGATGAAGGCACAGGCTTGCACAAACATCATTGTCGCCAAGAACGCCTCGGTCGACGGCAGTGTGATTGTGAGTTATAATGCAGACAGTTATGGTGCATACGGTGTGATGTACCGTCATGTGGGAGGCAAGCACCAGGCTGGAGAAATGCGCAAGATTTACGAATGGGACACAGGCAAGTACCTTGGCGAGATACCACAGGCAGAGGTGACCTACAATGTGGTCGGTCAGATGAACGAACACCAGGTGACCGTCTGTGAAACCACATTCGGTGGACGCGAGGAATTAGCTGACTCTACAGGCATTATCGACTATGGTAGTCTGATATACATTGCCCTTGAACGTTCGAAGACCGCCCGTGAGGCCATCGACGTGATGACCTCTCTTGTGGCTAAGTATGGTTATTACAGTGAAGGCGAGACCTTTTCGATTGCAGACAAGAACGAGGTGTGGGTGATGGAGATGATGGGCAAGGGTCCAGGAGGCCATGGCGCAGTTTGGGTGGCAGTGAGAATCCCTGACGACTGCATCTGCTGTCATGCCAACCAAAGCCGCATTACCCGCTTCGACATGAAAGACAAGAAGAACGTGCTTTATTCCAAGGACGTTGTGAAGTTCGCCCGTGAGAAAGGATACTTTAGTGGCAAGGATGCAGATTTCTCTTTCCGTGATGCCTATGCTCCTATGGATTTCAGTGGCGCGCGTTATTGCGAGGCCCGTGTCTGGAGTTTCTTCAATCACTGGGTGGATGGTATGGACAAATACCTCGACGTGGCCATGGGCAAGAACAACAAGGGCGAGATGCCACTCTATTTTGTTCCCAAGGCCAAACTGACCGTTGCCGATGTGCAGAACGGCATGCGCGACCACTATGAGGGTACCCCGCTCGACATCAACCATGACCTTGGCGCCGGTCCCTACAACATGCCTTATCGTCCGACACCTCTCTCATTCACCAGCGACGGCAAGAAATACTTCAACGAACGTCCCATTTCTACCCAGCAGACCTCGTTTGCCTTTGTGGGTCAGATGCGCGACTATCTCCCCGACGCCATCGGAGGCGTGGTCTGGTGGGGTAACGACGACGCCAATATGGTGGCATACACACCAGTCTATTGCTCCGTGAACGAGATACCAGCCTGCTACACTGCCATCAAAGGTCAGCAGGATGCGCTCACTTTCTCTTGGAACTCCGCGTTCTGGGTGTGCAACCTTGTGGCGAATATGGTGTATCCCTACTATTCCAAGATGATGCCCGACCTTCAGAAGGTGAGGGATGAACTCGAAAACGGCTATTTCAGCCGACAGAAAGAGATAGAGGCAGAGGCCAAACGGCTATACGACACCGACCCTGCCTCCGCAAAGGCGTACTTGACCGACTATTCGTTGAAAAGCTCAGACAGCATGATGGAGAGATGGAAGAATCTTTTCTACTATATCACTGTGAAGCACAATGACATGTGCATCAAGAGCGAGGGGGATGGAAAGTTCCTCGAAAACGGTCACGGGCAGGCTGCTTTTCCGATTCGACCAGGCTATCCCGAGTACTACCGCCAGCAGATTACGAAACAAACAGGTGACAGATATCTTATTCCTGAAGAGTAAGGTGAATAACCATTAATAATACGATTAATAACTTGTAAATTAATATCTTAGCGACTATGGATTTAGAATTATTGAAAAAATGTGAGGCCGTAGCCAATCAGTGGGCTTCGGATCCTGTTTTTGACGCTGACACACAGGCAGCAGTTAAGGAAATGCTTGCCAAAGAAGACAAGACCGACCTGATAGACAGTTTCTACCAGACACTGGAGTTCGGTACAGGTGGTTTGCGCGGGATTATGGGTGCAGGTACCAACCGTATGAACATCTATACAGTAGGTGCAGCCACACAGGGACTTGCCAATTACTTGAACATGAACTTCAAGGACCTTCCACAAATCAGTGTGGTGGTGGGACATGACTGCCGCAACAACAGCCGTTTGTATGCAGAGACTGTGGCCGACATCTTCTCCGCCAATGGCATCAAGGTTTATCTGTTTGATGACCTTCGCCCCACACCTGAGGTGTCGTTTGGCATCCGTTACTTGGGTTGCCAGGCAGGTGTGAACATCACCGCCAGCCACAATCCACGTGAGTACAACGGTTACAAGGCTTACTGGGATGACGGTGCACAGGTTTTGGCTCCCCATGACAAGGGTATCATCGACGAGGTGAACAAGGTGCAGTATGCCGACATCAAATTCAAGGGCAACAAGGACTTGATTCAGATTATCGGTGAAGATGTCGATAAGGTATATCTCGACATGATTCAGGGCATCTCTATCGACCCTGAGGTTATCAAGCGCCAGCATGACTTGAAGATTGTCTATTCTCCGTTGCATGGTGCTGGTATGTATCTCATTCCACGCAGTATCAAGCAGTGGGGATTCGACGATGTATGCTGTGTAAAAGAGCAGATGGTGAAGGACGGCAACTTCCCCACAGTGGTGTCGCCTAACCCAGAGTACGCAGAGGCACTGACCCTTGCCCTCAAACTCGCCAAGGAAATCGATGCCGACATTGTGATGGCGAGCGACCCCGATGCCGACCGTGTGGGTATGGCCTGCAAGGACGACAAGGGAGAGTGGATACTCATCAACGGCAACCAGACCGCGCTCATCTTCCTCTACTACATCATCAAGAACCGCATCGCCTGTGGCAAGATGAAGGGCAACGAGTTCATCGTGAAGACCATTGTAACCACCGAACTGATTAAGAGCATCGCTGACAAGAACCACATCGAGATGGCTGACGTTTACACTGGTTTCAAGTGGATTGCGCGTGAGATTAAGATTAACGAAGGCAAGAAGCAGTACATCGGTGGCGGTGAGGAGAGTTACGGCTTCCTCGCTCAGGATTTTGTGCGCGACAAGGATGCCGTGAGTGCTTGTTCACTGCTGGCTGAGATTTGCGCTTGGGCCAAAGACCAGGGCAAGACCCTCTATGAGGTTCTGATGGAAATCTACGAAGAGTATGGTTTCAGTTACAACAAGGCCATCAACGTGGTGAAGCCAGGCAAGTCGGGTGCTGACGAAATCAAGGCGATGATGGAGAACTTCCGCGCCAATCCTCCGAAGGAACTCGATGGTTCACCTGTGGTGCTGGCCAAGGACTTCAAGACGCTCAAGGCCACCGATGCAGAAGGCAAGGTTTGCGACATCGACATGCCAGAGTCCAGCAACGTGCTTCAGTACTTCACAGCCGACGGCACCAAGGTAAGTGTGCGTCCTTCAGGCACTGAGCCCAAGATTAAGTTCTATGTGGAGGCACCGGGTACTCTCGCTTCTCCAGCCGACTACAAGCAGGCAGTGGCTGACGCAGAGAAGAAAGTTGAGGCCATTGCGAAATCTTTGGGCATTTAATTGTCGCTAATTGAAAAGGATTTCGTAACTTTGCATTCGGTTTTCGCCGATTCGAGCCTGACAGAGGCTGATGCAATCTTACGAAATCCTTTTTTTAGGCTCCGTAGTTCAGCTGTATAGAACGTCAGATTCCGGTTCTGAAGGTCCAGGGTTAGAATCCCTGCGGAGTCACCGAGGGAGGTTG
>CACYEC010000139.1 GCA_902773225.1 uncultured Bacteroidales bacterium | reverse complement strand
TGTGTTCAATTTCAACACAGACAACTTTGTCTATCGTTTTGTCAAAGGCGAGACCGACTATGAATTAGGAGTTGTGGAATGGAAATACTTCATTCAAGAGTACGCTAAGCGCGGTTCATCCATTGATATTCAGGAAATCGACCTCACGGAAGACGAGAAGGTGGAGGTCGTCAATTACCTGCTCAACAATTACGAGCCACGCAATCGTACCTACCGCTACAACTATTTCTACGACAACTGCACCACCCGTGCACGCGACGTGATTGAGGAGAGTGTGGCAGGGCAAGTGGTTTACATCCCTGTCAATAACAACCTTACGTTCCGCGACATCGTCCATCAGTTTACCGATGAACACCCTTGGTCTGAACTTGGCATCGACTTCTGCCTTGGTGCTGAAGCAGACCGTCCCATCGACCAGCGTCTCCAGATGTTTGTTCCCTCTTACACAGAGAAGATGTTCACTTCTGCCATCATCAAGGATATTGACGGCAACAACCGCCGTATGGTACGCAAGGCTTTCCAAGCCCTTCCTGTCGGTCATCAACCCAAGAGCGAAGAGTTTCCGTTGTCTCCAATGACCGTTTTTTGGACGCTCTTTGTAATTTCGGTTGGCATCGTATTATTGGAACAGAAATTCCGTAAGATATTCTGGGGTGTGGATATCATCGTGGGTGTCCTTCATGGGCTCGGTGGTGTGGTCGTCGCTTTCCTTTTCTTCTTTTCAGTCCATCCGACCGTAGGCAGCAACTGGCTTGTGTTAGTTTTCAATCCTTTGTGGCTCATCTGGCTCCCGTTCAGTGTGGTGTGGACCATACACCACCGGTCCGACCGTATCCACATCATCAATGTGTTGGTGTTGCTTGTTTTTCTGGCCAGCATGCCTTTCATCCCGCAAGTGTTCAATGAATGTATATATCCCATTTTACTGACATTTTGTCTTCGTTCTGTGTCACATTTGTTGTGGCAATATCATCCTTCCTCATTGGTACAAAGGTTGTCGTTCAGAAGACGTAAACACTCATAAGATTTGATGAAGCCATTCGTTACTACTATACTTGCCATCCTCACCACCACAGGTATACCTGCACAGGTTATCCAGACTGTGCCGCGTCTTGTGGTGGGTATCACTGTTGACCAGTTGCGCTCCGACTACATGAACGCTTTTCTCCCCCTTTATGGAGAAGGTGGTCTGAAGAGATTGATGGCTCAGGGCACTTGTTACACCAATGTGCAGTACAAGAGCACGAACGTAGACCGAGCTTCAGCCATAGCCTCCGTCTATACCGGCACCGTACCCTACGACCATGGTATAGTCAGTGGTATGTGGCTCGACAGGGAAACGCTTCGGCCTGTGTTCTGCGTCAGCGATCCCAAGGTACGAGGTATCGGTACGAGTGAAGGACTTTCGCCGAAGAACCTTATTACCACTACCATAGGTGATGAACTGAAAGTGGCCACCAAGGGCAAGGCCAAGGTCTATGCCGTCGCGCCTTATAGCGATGCCGCCATCCTCTCTGCTGGTCATAGCGGTGACTGTGCGTTATGGATTGACGATAACAACGGGCAGTGGGTCACTTCCTCCCACTACGGAAACTCGCCAGCATGTCTTCGTTATATCAACACGACGATGCTGTCGAACAACATCGCCAACATCAAGTGGACACCGTCCGACTATATCACAGGACGAATCAACTACTATATCTCAGGCGACGAACTATCATCGTTCACCCACCGCTTCACTGGTATAGACAAGTTCCGCAACTACAAACGCAGTGCATTGGTCAACGAGACCGTCAGCTCTGCGGTTGCCAGTTTACTCAGGGCTGGCGAGTTGGGTACAGACGGTGTGCCTGACCTTTTGTCCATCACTTATTACGCAGGCAACTACAGCACCACATCTGTTAGCAGTACTGAACTCCAGGACACATACGTCAGACTCGACCACCAGATAGAAGAACTGATTGCCGCCATTGACAAGCACGTTGGACTGGCAAACACCCTCATTTTCCTCACTTCCACAGGCTATGACGACGCACCTGAGGAGGACCTCAGTAACTATGGCATTCCTTCTTCAGAATTCAAACTCGACCGTTGCGCTTCCCTGCTCAACATGTATCTCACTGCCATCTATGGCGACGGACAATATGTCGATGCCCAGTATGGACAGTATATCTACCTCAACCACAAACTCATAGAGCAGCGGCAACTCAACCTTCAAGAGATTCTCGGTCGTTGCGAGGACTTCCTTTTCCAGTTCCATGGCGTGAGGGATGTCTATACATCCCAGAGATTGACACAGGGAGCATGGACACCTGGTATCTCGCGTATCCGAAACAGTTACAATCCCCATTGTTCAGGCGACATCTTCGTGGAGATAACCCCTGGTATGACACTCGTTAAAGATAATGGGGGAAAGAAAGTGGTGCGCGACTCTTACTTTGAGATACCGCTTGTGTTCTTCGGACAGGGGGTAAAGGCGCAGAAAATTCATACTCCAGTCACTATTGACTACATCGCACCCACCATCTCTCATTCCATCCGTATCAGGGCACCCAATTCCTGTGCTGTGGCACCTCTTCCCGACCTCAACGAATAATCCCTTATCCACCCTGGAAGCCGTGCTTTTTATAAGTATTTCTTTCCTTCCACACACGATTATTCGCAACTTTTTCGTAATTTTGCACGATGAAAAGAACAGGGAGGGATTGAAAGAGGTCTATTTTTCTCACATTCAATATTTTAGAAATAAATAAAACAAAATAAACATGGCATTTAATTTTTTCAACATCCTGGGCAGTTTGTTCGGCGACAAGAAGTCGCGCGACTATAAAGCCATCAAGCCCATCGTAGATGAGGTGCTCGCCATCTACCCTGAGATGCAGAAACTGAGCAATGACGAACTACGTCAGAAGACCCACGACATCCGCAAGGCCATTCAGGAATCAGTAGCCGACAAGAGAGCGGAGATAGAGGCTATCAACCAGAAAATCCAAGAAACCGAGATTGACTTCAGAAAACCTCTCTTCGACAAGATTGACAGTATAGAGAAAGATATTCTCGATGTCTTTGAGAAAGAACTCGACAAATATCTCCCCGAGGTCTTTGCCATCGTAAAAGACACTGCACGTCGATTTGTGGAGGCGGGCGACGAAGGTCTGGTGGTAACAGCCACTGACTTCGACCGAAAACTCGCCGCTGACCACGACTTCGTGGATATCGACGGCGACAACGCCATCTGGCATAATCACTGGGTGGCTGGTGGCAACGACACCGTTTGGGATATGATTCACTACGACGTGCAACTCTTCGGTGGTGTGGTGCTCCATCAGGGCAAAATAGCCGAGATGGCGACAGGTGAAGGTAAAACTCTTGTGGCCACTCTGCCAGTGTTCCTCAATGCTCTTCCTGGTAACGGTGTTCATGTTGTAACGGTCAACGACTACCTCGCCAAACGTGACTCCGAATGGATGGGGCCGCTCTATATGTTCCATGGACTCAGCGTTGATTGCATCGACAAGCATAAACCCAACTCCGACGAGCGTCGAAACGCTTATCTCGCAGATATCACTTTCGGTACCAATAACGAGTTTGGTTTCGACTACCTGCGCGACAATATGGCCATGTCGCCTGATGACCTCGTACAGCGTTCACATAATTTCGCCATTGTCGATGAGGTCGATTCAGTCTTGATTGACGATGCCCGAACACCGCTCATCATCTCTGGTCCTATACCACATGGCGAAGAGCAGATGTACGACGAGTACCAACCCATCGTTCAGAAACTGGTCGAGGCACAGCGTCAACTGGCAAACCAGTATCTGGCAGAGGCCAAGAAACTAATCAACTCGGGCGAGGACAGCAACATGGAACCTGGTTTCCTCAGTCTTTTCCGTGCCTACAAGGCATTGCCTAAGAGCAAACCTCTCATCAAATACCTTTCTGAACAAGGTATAAAGGCAGGATTGCTCAAGACCGAGGAGGTGTATATGGAGAACAACAACCGACGAATGCCTGAGGCCACTGATCCATTGTTCTTCGTCATCGACGAGAAGCAGAAGAGTGTGGAGATGACCGACAAAGGAAACAAGTTGTTGGCAGACATCGTGAAGGACGACCAGCTCTTTGTTTTGCCCGACATCACCTCGCAGTTGTCCGAGGTCGATAACATGAACCTCACCATGGAGGAAAAAGTGCAGAAACGCGATGAACTGATGCGCAAATATGAGGAGCAGAGTGAGCGTGTGCACACTATCCAGCAGTTGCTCAAGGCTTACGCACTCTTCGAACTCAACGACGACTATGTCATCATCGACAATCAGGTGAAGATTGTGGACGAGCAAACTGGGCGTATCATGGAAGGACGCCGCTGGAGCGACGGACTGCATCAGGCCGTTGAGGCCAAGGAGCATGTGAAAGTGGAGGCTGCCACTCAGACTTTCGCCACCATTACCTTGCAGAACTACTTCCGTATGTATCACAAACTCGCTGGTATGACGGGTACAGCCATCACCGAGGCTGGTGAGTTCGACAACATCTACAAACTCGACGTGGTGGAGATTCCTACCAACAAACCGGTGATTCGTAAGGATATGAACGACCGAGTCTATAAGACCAACCGTGCCAAGTACAAGGCGGTCATCGCAGAAATTGAGAAGATGATTGATGCAGGACGTCCAGTGCTGGTGGGTACAACGTCGGTGGAAATCAGTGAGATGTTGTCGAAAATGCTCGACCTTCGTCATATTCCACACCAAGTGCTCAATGCCAAACTCCACCAAAAGGAGGCCGACATCGTGGCACAGGCCGGTCAGAAAAGCATCGTGACTATTGCTACGAACATGGCAGGTCGTGGTACCGACATTAAACTCTCGCCCGAAGTGAAAGAGGCGGGAGGTCTTGCCATCATCGGTACTGAGCGCCATGAGAGCCGTCGTGTTGACCGCCAGTTGCGTGGACGTTCAGGACGTCAAGGTGACCCAGGCTCATCTGTCTTCTTTGTTTCGCTTGAAGACAAACTCATGCGCTTGTTTGCCAGCGAACGTATCGTGAAACTCATGGACCGGATGGGATTCGAGGAGGACGAGGTTATCGAGCATCCGATGGTCAACAAGTCTATCGAACGTGCGCAGAAAAAAGTTGAGGAGAACAACTTCGGTATTCGTAAGCGTTTGCTGGAGTACGATGATGTGATGAACAACCAGCGTCGTGTCATCTACGAGCGCCGTCGTCACGCCCTGATGGGTAAGCGTATAGGAATGGATATCTCCAATATTCTCTGGGACCGTTGTGTCAACATCATCGAGACAAACCCAGACTATGAGAGCATTCGCGAGCAGTTCCTCACAATTATGGCTATGGAACCGCCTTTCACTGCTATTGAATACGAAAAGGAGAGCCGTGAACGTCTTGAAGACCAGGCATACGATGCTGTTATGAAAGCCTTCAAAGCTAAATCAGACAAACTCGCCGAGACTGCATGGCCTGTCATCAAGCAAGTGTACGAAGAACATGGTTCTATGTATGAGAACATCCGAGTGCCTATCTCCGATGGCCGTCGCGTTTACCAGATTGCACTGCCACTGAAAGAAGCCTACGAGACTGAAGGTAAGTCCATCATGCTCGCATTCGAGAAAATCATGCTTCTCCATCTCATCGATGAGTCATGGAAAGAGAATTTACGCCAACTTGACGAACTACAGCACTCTGTTCAGAATGTTAGTTATGAACAGAAAGACCCGCTGGTGATTTTCAAGATTGAGTCGTCGAATCTGTTCAAGAACATGATCAACGAGATTAACGACAATACAGCCAGCATCCTCATGCGAACTCACTTGCCAATGCCTGATCCCGAGGAGATGGCCAAGGCACAGGCTCAGCAGGAGGCCATTGCCCGCCAGCAGATGGAGGAGCGGTTGGCGCAGCGTCGTCAGATGATGATGCAGCAGACCAACCAGCAAGCCACTTCTTCACTCGACGGAGAAGGAGAACGCGCTCAGCGTGAAGCATCGCACACTGACACACGAAGCCGTGAGCAACAGATGCAGCAGTCGCGCAGTCCTTATGTCAACCGCAACAAGGTGGTGGGGCGCAACGACCCATGTCCTTGTGGCAGTGGCAAGAAGTTCAAGCAGTGCCACGGAAAAGGACTATAGTCAACTATGGAGCCTATAGTCAACTATAGAGCCTATAGTCAACTATAGAGCCTATAGTCAACTATAGAGCCTATAGTCAACTATATATACTATATAATTCCATAAATAAAGGGGGATGGAACTCGCTCCATCCCCCTTTTATTATTCTTATTACTCTCTTACAATTGGTTGAGGTTTGAGGTGTCGATTTTTGAGACACCAGATGAGTTGACTTTGACGTCGTCGGCAGTGCCGGATATTTTCACCTTGGCCACACCGCTGTTCTCGGCCTTGAGTTGCTCACAATCCACATTGAAATCAATCTTGCCTGTTCCACTACATTCCAAATTCATGCGTTTGCCCTTGAAGGAACCATCGATTTTGCTGGCACCTGAGATTTCCATCTCTAAATCGTCCGAAACGATATCCAAACTGCCTTTAGTGGCTCCAGAGAAATCCAGGTCGAGATCCTGGGCTTCGAGTTTCACTTTCATCGTGCAAGCCCCCGAGCAGTCTATGTCTGCATCACCTTTTGCATTGATGCTTGCGATGATTTTGCTGGCTCCCGAGCAGTCGATATCGGCTTCTGTGCAGTCGATATTACTTACAGTCATCACAGATGTCCCCGAAATATCCATCATCAGTTTTCCTGCAGTGAATTCCTCAGAATGAAGTTTGCTGACTCCTGAGAGTTCAAAGGAGTTGATTTCTGGAGCGGTGACGTGGACATGGATTTTCTCGTTCTTCACTTTGTTGGGTGTGCTGAAAGGAAACTCCAAGGTCAGCACTCCATTCTTTTTTTTCACCTGTAAGGAGTTGAAGACTTTCTCCGTGGTTTTCACCTCCACTTTGTAGGTGTTACCTTGTACATAGGTCACTTCGGTGTTATAGCCGATGTCGAGTCCTGTGAAATTCTTGATATCGAATTCCTTGGTCACGATTTCGCCTTCAGTTTGAGTAATCTTGCCTTCTGCGGTTTTCTCGGATGGAAAGAACCATTCCTTGATTCCGCCTTCTTGACCTTTCTCAGCGTTGCATCCTGTAAACAGTGTTACAGCCAATGCCATGATAGATAGTGATAATGTCATTTTCATTTTGATTTATGATTTGTAGTTGATATTTGTTTTCATAGGCGTTCTTTGTTCTCTTTTTCCTGGTTCTGGAGTTGTTTGACCTTGACTATGATGGTTGTCTTGCCATTGTGATAGACATGCCCATTGGAAGAGTAGTTGAGCATATACACGCGGTTGGTCTTGTCGGTCTGCACAGTCAATACCATTCTCGTCACGTCGTCTTCTCTCTTTGTGCTGAAATTGCCAGTGTGTGCCTCGTTCTCAAATGCCTTTTTCAAAGCACCGATATGATGTCCGCTGGTTTCCAAAGTCTTGACTGTCTTTATAATACGGTGTGTTTTAGGGTCGCGTTCCACAGCCGATGTGAAGGTGCTCCAGCCGACGGTGGAGAACTGATCGACCAGTCTGTCTATTTCGTTCTGTGCGAATGCAGAGACGGATAGGCAAAATGTCATTGCCAAAGTGATGATTCTGAAGTGTGTCATATCGTTGATGGATGTGGTTTTATTCGTTCAACATTCTTTGGATTTCCTCTCGCATGGAGTTATCGCCGATGTCGGAGAGCAATTCGTTCTCAGCGTTTTGGATAAAGGTGTATGTGTCGTTGTCTTTCATTGATGTTTCCGCTTGTGCCAGTGTCTGCTCAATGTGTCGGTGGATGCGGTTGAGGTCGTCGATTCGTTCCCCATTCACAATCATGTAACTGCCCTCGTACCTATCGAAGAGTAGTTTCTCCCTGTAAGAACGATAAGCCCAGGAGCCAATGAGGCTCACTGCCACTATGATGGCTGCCGCCGCGGCCCAGTGCCAGTGATGTTTGTTTTTGTTGAGAATGGGAAAAGATTCCTGCTTATCGTTCTTATCGGGAGTTGTCTGAGGGGTAATCGGTCTGGAGGTCGAAGTCTTGTCGGATTCTTGAGCGACGGTCTTGTCGGTTTGTAAGGGCGTGGGCTTGTTGACCTCTATATTGGTGGACTTGTCGAATGGCAAAGCGCTGAAGTCGCAGTACATCCTCTTGTATGGCAAGAGGGTAGGGTCGACTTCCTCAGAGGCAAAGTATGCGTAGAGCATCTTTTCCTCGTCTACCGTTGTTTCGCCATCAAAGAATCGCTCCACCATTTTTCTGATGTCGTCGGTCGTTGTCATATTCAGTCCTCCTTTTATATTTTACCAAATAAATGTCTCTTACACTCTGTCGGGCTCGGCTTACTGCTTTGCGTATAGCTGTCTCGCTCATACCTGTTATCTTTGCGATGTCCTTGAATTCCATGCCTTCGAGGTGACGAAGCCTCAAGACTGTCTGCTGTAGGGATGGAAGGGTGTCTATGATATGCATCATCCTTTCTATACGTTCGTCTGGAGGGTCGTCTTCCGAGGGCATCGTATGAATGGAGTCGATGTCATCGAAATGATGACTGCGTCGAAGTTTGTCGAGGCAGAGGTTCTTCACGATGGCTTTTGCGAAAGGCAAGACGGGGAGGTGCAATTGGTCGTGCATCTGCCATAGGCGGAGCAAGGTTTCCTGCACCACGTCATCGCTCTCGTCTGAACATGGCAAATACCTTTCAGCCACCTTTTCTAATTCCCTCTGCAGTTCGGTTACTGCTTGTTGATACTCTTCAGCAGTCATTCTGATGGTCGTTTCTGATTCTAATACGCAAAAGAACAACTTTTGTGACACAAAAACTGAGAAAAAAACAAAAATATATGGAGTATGATGATAATAATATGACCTGATTGTGGTGTTCCAACGGGATTGTCTCAGTTTTTCAAACAAACGAATGCAATTTCTTGGATAATATGTATAGCAAGTAAGAGATTTTTTGTCTAAATTTCCTATATAAAAAACATTTTTATATACTCCAGACGTGTAATTCATCAACTTTTTATATACTTTTGCAATATACAAAAACATGTATTGAATTTAAGATGAAAAACCAATTCTTGATGTATTTTTCAAATCATCAAAAACTACACATTTATTAACGAAATGAAAGAAGACGGAATTTTGCGCGTCGGAATCATCGGCGTAGGATGGATTGCTGAAAAGGCAGCCATTACTCTGAATGGATTGGAAGAATGCGAGGCATATGCCATCGCATCAAGGACATTGGAAAAAGCCGAGGCTTTTGCCCGCCAGTGGGACATGAAAAAAGCATACGGTTCCTATAGCGAATTGATTGCTGATGCAGATGTGGACTTAGTCTATGTGGCCACGCCCCATTCCCATCATTTTGATGTCACACGAGAGGCTCTGCAGGCAGGTAAACCATGTCTGGTCGAGAAGGCCTTTATGGCCAATCACCGTGAATCGGCAGAGATTGTTGAACTGGCTCACGAGAAGAAAGTCTTTCTGGCCGAAGCCATTTGGACACGTTATCAACCAGCCGTTACCATTGTCCGTGACCTCATCAGCACCGGACGAATCGGCACTCCCCGACTTGTCACCGCCACTTTAGGCTATTCGATGGGCGACAAACCACGTATCATGCGTCCCGACCTCTGTGGTGGTGCTTTGCTCGACCTCGGTGTCTATGCGCTCAATTTCGTGCGGATGTTCTTCTCAGCCGATATCCTCAGCATAGAGAGTCAGTGTGTGAAGAGCAAGACTGGTATGGACCTGACGAATGCCATAAGTCTCGTCTTGGCCGACGGCGTACTGTGCAACCTTCAGTCGAGCGCTTCATGTGTTGGCGACAACATCGGTGTCATTGCTGGAACAGAGGGTAATCTCATCATCGACAACATCAACAATCCTCAGAAAATCACAGTGAATGGCCCCGACCGCACTTATGTGGAAACCATTCATGTACCCCAGCAGATTACTGGTTACGAATACCAGTTCGTCGCTTGTCGAAAAGCTTTGCTGGAAGGCCTCTTGGAACCTTGTGAGATGCCCCATCAAGAAACCCTCTACATCATGCAGCTCATGGATGGTTTACGGCAGAAATGGGGTGTGCGCTATCCGATGGATGACTAATCAACTATAAGACTACGACTATGAAAATATTAATGATAGGTGGAACCGGCACCATCAGCAGTGCCATTACAAGACAACTTGTCACCAGTGGTCATGAACTCTGGTTGATTAACCGTGGTAACCGAAACGGGGACATACCTCAAGAAGTTTGTTTGGTGAAGGGAGATATCAACGACCATACAGACGAAGTAATCGCTAAACTCGGAAACGAGACGTTCGATGCCGTGTGTGAGTTTATAGGATTCGTTCCCGAACAGGTGGCAAGAGACATCAAAATCTTCTCAGGACGGACAAAACAGTACGTTTTTATCAGTTCAGCCTCTGCCTATAACAAACCCGTTCGTCAATATGTTATCACAGAGGGAACAACGCTTGCCAACCCGCATTGGGAGTATTCGCGCAATAAGATTGCCTGTGAGGAACTGCTCATGAAAGCCTATAGAGAGTATGGCTTTCCTGTGACTATTGTACGTCCGAGTCATACCTACTGCGAACGGGGCGTACCCCTCAGCGTTCATGGACTAAAAGGCAGTTGGCAAGTTCTGAAACGAATGATGGAGGGTAAGCATGTCATTGTTCACGGCGACGGCAGTTCACTTTGGACCCTCACTTGGAACGAGGACTTCGCACGGGGATTCATCGGATTGTTAGGCAATCCACAAGCCATTGGCGAGGCTTTCCAGATTATGTCTGACGAGTCGCTGACCTGGAATCAGATTTACCAGACTGTAGCAGATGCTCTCGGTGTGCCTTTTAAACCCTATTATGTGGCCTCCGAATTTCTCGCCGCAGTTGCACCTGCAGCCTATGATTTTGAAGGCAACCTCTTAGGCGACAAGGCTGCTACAGTTGTCTTCGATTGCTCCAAGTTGAAGAGGGTCGTACCCGGTTTCTGCGCCACAACTCGTTTCGACCAAGGGGTACGCTATGCCTTAGCTTATCTTAGAAATCATCCCGAAGCACAAATAGAGGATTCAGAGTTCGATTCATGGTGCGACCAGGTGATTGAGACAATGGAGAAAACAAGAAAACTTTTCTAACAGCAAGGATATAACGATGTAGAAGCGTTTTTATCTGTGCTGAAGGTTATCATTACCGAAATAATAACTATCAACAATATGAAAGACTTTAATTACTATGCGCCGACCGAGGTGGTTTTCGGCGAACATTCAGAGGAGCAGGTCGCTTGTCTGGTAAAGAAATATGGTGGCACGAAGGTGCTGGTTCATTATGGCGGACAGAGCGCTGTTCGTTCTGGTCTGCTCGACAAAATCTGCAAACTGCTCACGGAGGGTGGCGTGGATTTTGTGACACTCGGCGGTGTTGTTCCCAATCCGAGATTGTCTCTTGCGAAAAAAGGTATTGAATTGAGCCGTAGCGAAGGTGTTGACTTCATCCTTGCTGTGGGTGGCGGCAGCGTTATCGACTCTGCCAAGTGCATCGCCTATGGTGTTTGCTATGAGGGTGATGTCTGGGATTTCTACCTGGGCAAGGCTGCGCCCAAGTGCATGTTGCCAGTTGCCGCTGTGCTGACTATCCCTGCTGCAGGAAGTGAGATGAGCGAGGCGAGTGTCATCACCAATGAGGACGGTGATGTGAAGTTGGGCTATTCAAGCAACATGTCGCGCCCCAAGTTTGCCATTATGAATCCGCGTCGCACCTTCACTCTGCCTCCCTATCAGACTGCTGCTGGCGTCACCGACATGATGATGCACACTATGGAGCGCTATTTCACCATTGACGATGATATGGACTTGACCACCGACTTGGCAGAGGCCTTGTTGCGCAGGATGAAGACTGCCGTGTTTGACGTACTGAAAAATCCCGAGGATTACCGCCAGCGTGCCCAGATTATGTGGGGCGGCAGTATCGCTCACAATGGACTGACGGGATGTGGCGTAAGCGACGACTGGGCCACTCACCAGCTGGAACACGAGTTGAGTGGCATGTTTGATGTCACTCACGGAGCTGGACTTGCTGCTATCTGGCCGAGCTGGGCGCGTTATGTGATGCACCAGAACTTGCGTCGTTTTGTGCGTTTCGCTGTCAATGTGATGGATGTGCCCAATGACTTCACCGACCCTGAAAGCACCGCGCTGAAAGGCATTGAGGCCATGGAGCGTTTCTATCATGCCATAGGTATGCCCACTAACATTCGTGAACTCATCGGACGTGAAATCACCGATGATGAAATCCGTGAGATGACTCGTAAGTGCAGTCGTGACTTCACAGCTACCTGCGGTTGTCTGAAGGTACTGAAAGCCGAGGACATGGAGGCTATTTACAAAATGGCGAAGGGATGACTTTGCTTCTTGCCAATAATCCCATCGATGATAGACGATGTTGTTCATACATAAACATCAATCAGTGATTTGTGCGCTGTTCGTCGCCTTCAACATGGCGACGAGCGCACTTGCTGTTGAGCCTGCTGACTCTGCCCGTGCACGACTTCAGACCAATCAAACCCGATTGACCCTGAGTGCAGATTTGACAGCACGGCCTGGTGGCGACTACCACATCACGAAAGACGATAAGACGGTGGAACGGGGTTCTACCGACGCTTTTACAAAAGCCACTTTCGGGGCTAGTTATCACATCTATTCAAAAGGTTTCTCCAGACTGACCGCCTCCCTTCGCTACAACCATCTGCACCAACATTTTAATAGCGATAGCCGACTGATGGATTATGGATTTACTTCGTCCGCTCATCATCAGTTTGCTGGCAATATCATGGGTATGACGTATCTGAGGTTATGGGGCAAGCCTCTTATGGTCATGGGGACGGTTGGCTGCGACTTCAGCCAGTACGGTTACGAAAGATGGTCGGCTATAGGTACGGCCATGCTGATGTTGAAACAAACACGCCAGACACAATTTGGAATCGGATTGATTGGATTGGTAAATACATTCTCCAAGATTCCTGTATTTCCGATGATTACCTATCGTCATACTTTCAACCCGCAGTGGACGCTCAATCTCACATTGCCAAAGTTTCAGATGGAGTATCATCCGTCGGATAAAGACATGATTGCGCTCGGAGCAGGTATCGATGCCGATAGCTATTATATCCGTCCAGGTGTTGATGAACTGCCTGACCATGTACGGTATAGCCGAAGCAACATCAATGTGGGACCCTCCTACGAGCATCGGTTCGCTTGTGGTCTTACACTCTCTGCTGAAGCCGGTGTGCAGTTGGTCATGACCAACCGTATTTACCGTCACGACAGCAGCCGTGAATTGGCCACCATGCACGAAAAGGCCGCTCCTTTCTGCCACATATCAATACAACAGCGTTTTTAGTAGACTTTTCTGAATAATCAAACCTTGATGACCCTTTATGAAAATAGTAATTCTTGATGGCTATACTGCCAATCCTGGCGACCTCTCGTGGGAGGCACTGAAGAACATCGGTGAATTGACAGTCTATGACCGCACCAGCTCTGAAGAGACCGTGCAACGGGCTAAAGATGCGGATGTCGTGTTGACGAACAAGGTCTGTCTTTGGAGACAGGATATTGAACTGCTGCCCAAGTTGAGATATATCGGTGTGCTGGCGACAGGCTACAATGTGGTCGATTTAGAGGCAGCCCGTGAGTATGGTGTCATCGTCACCAATGTACCAGCCTATAGCACGGAGAGTGTGGCACAGATGGTGTTCGCTCACCTCCTCACCGTCACTAACCGTACAGAGCATTATGCCATCAAGACCAGGACAATCAGTGAGGGGGGAAAAACAAAGCCCAATGGGATGGGAGAGTGGACAACCTGTCCTGACTTCTGCTATTGGGACACACCCTTGACGGAGTTGGCAGACAAGACTTTCGGCATCGTCGGACTTGGCAATATCGGCAGACGTGTTGCTGACATCGCTCTGGCTTTCGGCATGAAAGTGGTGGCCTATACCAGCAAGAAGGCCGAACAATTGCCAACAGGTATAGGAAAAAGGTCGATGGACGAACTGCTGAAAGAGAGTGACGTGGTGAGCCTGCATTGTCCGTTGACAACAGGCACCCGCCATCTCATTAATCAGCAGACGCTCAAATTGATGAAGTCAACAGCCATCCTCCTCAATACGGGCCGTGGTCCGTTAGTGAATGATTTCGATGTGGCCTGCGCACTGAATGAAAATCGTTTGAGGGCCTTTTGCGCCGATGTGTTAACAGAGGAACCTCCACGCGCCGACAACCCATTACTGTCGTGCGAGAACGCGTTTTTCACACCTCATATTGCATGGGCCACCAAGGAAGCCAGGACTCGCCTTGTCAATGTGGCTATCAATAACGTCAAGGCTTTTGTGAAAGGCAACCCCATAAATGTAGTCTGCTGAATATACTGTTACGCTGTTTTTCCCTTACATCATCATCACTTCTCCAGAATCCCTATGAGTTCGTCGATGCTGTGGATGATGTAATCTGCTCCTGCGTCTTCAAGTTCTTTTTGTGTTCCGTTTCCGTAGGTCACGCCACAAGTCTTGGCACCTGCATTCGCCCCCATTAGGATATCAACACTCATGTCGCCGACAACGAGTGCCTGACTGGCAACGAATCCTGTGGCTGAGAGTGTATTCATAACAGGTTCAGGGTTGGGTTTCGCTTTCTTCACATCGTCTGCCCCTATGATGTAGGTAATGTAGTCGGAGATAAGTAGGTCATGGGTCAGTTCTACGAGGGATTTGTGGGATCGTGACGATGCAATGGTGAGTGTGAAGCCTATTCTCTTCAATTCTGCCAGTGTGTCAACGACTCCAGGGAACACCTTAGGTTTGATGGTGTGGACATTCTCATAGAAGATTCTCCTGTAAGTATCAGCGCAACGCTGGATATTGTCTGCCGACAAATCAGGGAACAATGTCTTGAAACAACTGGTCAACGGCAATCCGATGGTTGCAGAACATGACTCATTACTGCGCTTGGGCAATTTCAGTTCTGTAATCGTCATCTGCATCGTCGTGACAATGGTTCGCTGAGTGTCACCCAGCGTTCCGTCAAAGTCGAATATAATCAGTTCTATTTCCATTACTTCATACTGCTTGATAATGAAATCTCGTTTATACCTTATTATATTTACTCTTGGCATCCGACTTGATTGCAACATAGTCGAAGGCAAGTTGGGGTAGGGAAGACTGAGGCAAAGTTATAAATAAATAGAATGAAGTCAGATGTTATTGTAAGGCGAATTTGAGATTCTGCAAAGGAAAAAATATGCTTATCACTCAATTTTACCAATTCAAATCTAAAAAAATGAATAGAGAACACATTTTTTAGTGAAATAAATTTGCATGATTTAAATAAATAGCTTACATTTGACACGTTGAGAATTAAAACAATTTTGACTAGACGAAAAAGAAATATTACAAAACAACCAACAACGGTCAAAGCAAAATGAAAACTATAACAAAGTAACAAAAACAAATGAAAAAATGACGATATACGTCTAACGGTTTTCTCAAACGAGTCTTTTGAATGCATCATTTCACTCTCTAACTAATACGAAGCGTCGTAACCTCTTAAATAATACAAGTTCTTAAAAACACTAATTATAGTAAATAACTGTAATATGCCACAAAGCAACCGCACAAGTTTCCCCACTATTACTGACCGTTCCTCATTGACTATGAAACTCTATTTGAAGGATGTGAGACGCTCTAAGCCTCTCACAGCAGAAGAGGAGGTCGAATTGGCTCGCGCCATTCGCAAAGGAGGTCGTGAGGCCGATATGGCTCGTGAACGCCTTGTCAAGGCAAATCTTAGATTCGTTTTGCACATCGCCAACCAATACACCTCGAAGGTTCTTGACTCTTTAGACCTCATCTCAGAGGGGAATTACGGTTTGATGAAGGCTGTAAGCCATTTTGATGAGTCTAAGGGTAATAAGTTCACTTCATACGCGGTCTTTTGGATTCGTCAAGCCATTTTGGAGGCAATCTATGATTTCAACACCACATTTCGTCTTCCACAAGGGAAGCAAAAGATTTTCAAGCAATATCGTGAAATGGATAACGATATGTTAGTGCTGGAGGGAAGGCACATCACTATAGACGAGTTTTGCGAGGTGAGTGGCTATGGCTATAATGAAGTGGCACGTGTCCTCGAATCAAATGTGGTGGTCAATCGTCTCGACGACCATTTTTGTGATGATGACGACGCTACATTAGGCGATTTCATTCCCTCTAATTCCATCACAGATTCAAACCTTGACAAAGAGTCTATTCGAATAGACATTTTAGATGTGATGAGGCACACCTTGACAGACCGCGAGGTTTTTGTGGTGACGAGAGTTATGGGAATTGGTTGCAAGCCAATGCCTTATGAAGAATTGGCACAGGCCATCAACCTTACAAGTGAGAGAACACGCCAAATCTATCGCAATGCTTTGGATAAGATTCGCAAATCACCTTATTCATTAGGATTGCGCGACCATTTAGCCGCCTAATGAGTATTAAACCCATCCTCTTCCTCTCTTTAATAAGGGAGGAAGAGGATGGGGCGGAATGGATTCGATAAGGTCAATACAGCATTTTCTCCAAACTCTCCACTGAGTGGGTGATGTCGTCCAAAAACCGATTATGGTCTCGCAGAAAATCACACCTTCCACCTGATAAAGTTTCAAACAGTTCCTGGCTCATGTTGTCCACATAGCAGCCGATAGCATACTCGATGTCATCCTTCTGCCAGTCGAGCGAAGAATGAATATAGACGTTCCGCTTCTGATGAAGAAAACTATATGCTGTCTCAATGCTGTCTTTCGTAATCATGCGTCGTAGCCGATGGGGCGGAACTGTTTCTGATGTTCGCTATAGACAAAACCATACTGCTGTAGGTACTCCTTGATTTCTTCAGGTTCTCTGTTGAAGGAATAGCACAGTGATTCCAGCGTGTCGAATTCCTCGTCACGCAACAGCATATTGATGCTCGATACCAAAATGGCAGGGTCTTTGGGCAAATAATCCATAAGTTCAATGTTCAAATATGCAAGAGCAGAGCAAATGTCCTAAGAAATTTTTATAAGAAACTATCCCTCTGTTCACACGGAAGGATAGTTTCAACACAAACACAAAATAAAACACGATTGAATGCCCTGCTGGGAGCGACACCCACCTATAAATAAATGGTGGCATGGTCTTCTTCACACAACGGTATATTCACATACCCCGCTGGGAATATCCCGCATTGTTATATATAGGCATCCATCTGAAAAATTATTAATTCTTGATTTTAATTTTCAATCGTTTACTGAATTCCTTCCTCACGCAAGTGCTGTTGCCATTTCCATGCTGAGCGGAGAATGTCGTCGAGGGGAGTGTCGGCACTCCATCCAAGCACCTTGTTGGCCTTATCAACATTGCCCCAAATGGCTTCGATGTCACCTTCGCGACGAGGAGCGTACTCCCAAGGTAGTTTCACACCAGTGGCTTTCTCGAAACCTTCCACAATTTCCAGGGTGGAATAACCGTGGCCCGTTCCGATGTTGAACACTTCTACAGGCTCGGTGTCCTCTTCGAGCAAACGTTGCATAGCCTTCACATGAGCCTTGGCGAGGTCTACTACATAGATGTAGTCGCGGATACATGTCTTGTCGGGCGTGTTGTAGTCATTGCCGAAGATTTTGAGTTGCTTGCGGATACCGATAGCGGTTTGGGTGACAAAGGGTATGAGGTTCATTGGCACACCGTTAGGCAATTCACCGATAAGGGCTGATGGATGTGCGCCAATAGGATTGAAATAGCGGAGGATGACTGACTTCAGGGGAGCACCCGAATGGATGTAGTCCTGGATGATTTCCTCGTTGATTTGCTTGGTGTTGCCGTAGGGAGAAAGTGCCTTTTGGATAGGAGCCTGTTCTGTCACAGGAAGGTTCTCCTCTGTGGGCTGCCCATATACGGTGCAAGAGGACGAGAAGATGATGCCTTTGCTTCCGTACTTGGCCATGAGTTCCAAAACGTTCATCAATGAGTTGAGGTTGTTGCGGTAGTAGAGAAGTGGTTTCTCCACAGATTCGCCAACTGCCTTGGACGCGGCAAAGTGAATGCACCCTTTGATAGGGTATTTCTGGAACACTGCCTCTGTGGCTGCGAAATCATTGAGATCGACTTTTTCGAAAGCGGGGCGTATGCCTGTGATGGCCTCAATGCCATCGATGACATTGGCGTTGGAATTGGATAGGTTGTCGATGATGACTACATCGTACCCTGCCTGCTGGAGTTCTACTGTAGTATGGGAACCAATGAAACCCGTTCCACCAGTAACAAGAATAGTTTCTTTCATATTTGTATGATGTTTATCGTATAGTAGTTTTATAGCGTAGTGCAAATATACAGAATTATTCTTAATGAAAAAGAAAAACCGAATAAAAATTTTAATTCAGTGCAATTACACTTCCTTTTTTTGTCGCTTTTCGCTCAAAATACGATAACTTTGCACCTCTAATAAAGACAATGCAAAAGATATTATCGCAAATCCGTGTATTACTCTTCATGCTATTGTTGATACCATCTATCTCCTCTTGTATTGAGAACAAGAAAGAGGAGAAAGGAATTGGTGTGTTCAATTACGGTGATCAGGTCATTGATGATTCCGACCTTTTCCTCGACCTTCCAGAGATAGAGATGGGTGGGGAGTTGATTGTGCTCACATTATACGGACCGGCAAGTTACTTTGAGTTCCGCGGAGCCGACTTCGGCAACCAGTTTCTGCTGGTAGAGGAATATGCCCATTCGATTGGAGTGAGGGTCAGAGTGGACCTTTCACGTAGTCAGGAGGAGTTGGTTGGCAAACTCCTGAAAGGTGAGGGCGATATCATCGCATACAACTTGAATGCCGATCACTATGCCACCGACCAACAACTGACCTTTTGCGGGGTCGACATCATCACCCATTTCATCGACACCCTTGCCAAAACCACTAACGACGCTTCGTTGAAAGGGACAGGCAAGATGGCATGGGCTGTACGCAAGGATTCGCCTCAATTGGCTAAGTCGGTTGACAAATGGCTTGAAGACAACGAACACCAATTGCTCGCACTATCCATGCCCAGGGTGGAGGGAAGCAGTGGAGGACGTCGAACGGTGCCTCGCCGTAAAGTGTCGTCACCGATGATTGACCCTGCCAAGGGAATCATCAGCCACTACGATGCCTTGTTCCGTCGCTATGCCAATCAATGTGGATGGGATTGGAGATTGCTTGCCGCCCAGGCCTATCAGGAATCGGCTTTCGACCCAGATGCTGTGTCATGGATGGGGGCACAAGGCTTGATGCAACTGATGCCAAGAACCGCAAGTGCGATGGGGGTGGCACAGGCTGATGTCTTCGACCCTGAGTGCAATATACGAGGTGCCGCAAAACTCATCATACGGCTTAACTCTCATTATGCCGACATCCAAAACTCAGGCGAGCGCATTAACTTCATCCTCGCCGCCTACAATGCGGGAAGTGGCCATGTGGACGATGCACGTCGTCTGGCTGAGAAACACGGCAAGAATCCTGATGTCTGGGCGGGCAATGTGGATGACTATGTGCTCAATATGCGTTTGGCCGAATATTACAACGATCCAGTGGTGAACCATGGGTATTTCAATGGCAACGAAACGTATAATTACGTCGTGAATATCCGAAACAGATGGGATGATTATAAAAATAAGGTAAGATGAACACTTTCACTCTGATATTGGAAATCCTTGGTACCTTTGCGTTTGCTGTGAGCGGAATACGTCTTGCTTCTCAAAAGCGGTTCGACCTTTTCGGAGCGTATGTGGTTGGAGTGGCAACTGCCATTGGTGGTGGTACAATCCGTGATCTCTTGCTCAATATTCCTGTCTTCTGGATGAGCGATCCCATTTATCTCATTCTATCAGGGGTGGCATTGGCCTACGGATGTATTCCCACACGCTACACTATCAAGCAAAGCAATGCCATCCTCGTGTTCGACACACTCGGTTTGGCCCTCTTCACTATTGTCGGACTGGAGAAAACGGTCAGTTTGGGCTTTTCATGGTGGACCGCTATCGTGATGGGCACCATCACCGGCGCTGCCGGGGGCGTGATTCGTGATGTCTTGGTAGGTCAAGTACCTCTTATCTTCCGCAAGGAAATCTATGCCATGGCTTGTGTTATTGGCGGCATCGTCTATTTCATTTGTCTTCATATAGGCTTCAACTCAATTATAAGTGGACTGGTTGGAGGTGTGTTTGTCATTCTTGTCCGTTATCTCGCAGTCAGATACCGTCTCTCTTTGCCTCTTCTACCTAAATAGAACCCCACTATCGTACTTGATTAGCCCTTTTCATCCTTGAGCCCTCCAGCCAATAAGTTGATACATATTGTCAATGTTGATTCATGTTGTCAATGATGTTATTTTTCATTGACCTCTCCTCTATATGTCTGAAAACAATGGATACAAAGCGATACACATCTTTTTATTTTTATATTGTGTCAAAGGCTGTCCGTTTTGTTACAACTCATGTTTTTTATATGTGAAAATACGAATTTATTGCAAATAAATCAGTAAATTTGCATAAAACCAATCAATCAACAACTATAAATATGAATAAAAAAGCAACTATCACCGCTTTGTTTGCGGCTGCCACTTTGAGCATTTGTGCGCAGAAACCCATGAATGCACCTAAGGGGGGCAAGCCTATCAGCGACGAACTGATAGGCATTTTCTTCGAGGACATCAGTTCATCGGCTGATGGAGGACTTAACGCCGAACTCCTGAAAAACGGCTCTTTCGAGTTTAACCTGAATGAGCGCGATGGGTGGGGACCAACAACAGCTTGGAAGATTATCCGTCCAGGCCACTCTTTAGGAAGTGTGGAAAACCGAATGGATAACCCGCTCCATCCCAACAACGCCAACTACCTGCGTTTGAACGTGGAGCGAGTGAAGGAGTATTACGACTATAATGGATGGAAAGGTTTCGGCTTGCAGAACGACGGCTATGACGGCATCTTCGTCAAAGCCGGTGCAGAGTTTGACTTCTCCGTCTTCTTGCGTAATGTCGGTGCGGCAAAGCAAATCCGAGTTGTACTTGGTCAGCCACAGGGATGGGGCAGAGACCCGAAAGTATTGGCCGAAGCCACTTTCGAGGCCAACAACACTGCATGGCAAAAGTACAATGCAAAACTAACAGCAACTGAGGACTGCAAGAACGCCATCTTGCAGATATTAGTGCTGAACACAGGTGTCATAGACATTGACCAGGTGTCCCTCATGCCTAAGGACACTTATATGGGACATGGACTCCGTAAAGACTTGGTGCAGGCTCTGGCCGACCTGAATCCTCGTTTCATGCGCTTCCCCGGTGGTTGTGTAGTGCATGGAGGTGGAGACGGCTTCTGGAACACTTACCGTTGGAAGACCACAATAGGTCCCGTGGAGCAACGCCGTCAGTTGAAGAATACCTGGGGCTACCACCAGTCGGTGCAGTTAGGCTACTATGAATACTTCCAGATGTGCGAGGACCTCAACATGGCTCCACTGCCCATCCTGCCTTGTGGTGTGTCGTGCCAAGGCACCAACGGTGGCTGGAACATGAGGACACAGGCTCAGGATGTGGTGCCGATGTCGGAGATGGATGAATGGGTGCAGGACGCACTCGACCTCATTGAATGGGCTAATGGTGACCCCGCCACTTCACGTTGGGCTAAGATGCGTGCTGATGCTGGTCATCCCAAACCTTTTGGACTCAAGTATCTCGGAATAGGAAACGAAGAGAAAATCACACCTGAGTTCAACGAACGCTTTAAATATATGTACGACAAGATTGTCAAGGCTCATCCCGAGATTGTGATTGTCGGTACTGCAGGTCCAGGTTCTCATCCTGGTAATCCCGACTTTGAGAATGGTTGGAAGCTGGCTGAAGAAATCAATCTGCCCATCCTTGACGAGCATTATTATGAGCCCAACACCTACTTCCTCAGTTCACGCCAGTACGACAAGTATCCCAAAGACCGAAAGACCAAGGTTTACTTAGGCGAGTATGCCGCTAAGGACAAGAAACTGATTGACGCCTTAGCCGAGGGACTGTACCTGCTCCATGTGGAGAGGAACGGCGATGTGGTTTGTATGACATCATACGCTCCGCTTTTCGCTCGTAAGGAGGCAACCAACTGGAATCCCGATTTGATTTATTTCGACAACGAGCGTCCTTATCTGACTTGCAGTTACTATGTGCAGCAGATGTTTGGTCAGTCGGCTGGCCAGTACTATTATGGCGACTGTGTTAACTTCGAAGGTGATGCCGCCGGTGTGGAGCAACCCGTTCAGGACAGCCACTACGGTCAGTCTGTGGTGCTCAACGTCAAGACACGCCGCCTCTATGTGAAACTATGCAATGCCAGTGGAGAGGCTAAGAAGGCAAACATCAACCTGTCGCGTTTCGGTATCAAGCAGGCTGCCACCAAGACCACCATCGCAGGTAATGCCAACGACGAGAACAACTACGAGGTACAGCCCATTGAACCCAAGAAAGAGCAAGTGAAGACGGGAAAGAAGTTCTCTCTCGACCTTGCACCTTATTCTATGGTCATGCTGGAGTACGCTTTGTAGTCTTTCTACGTGTTAAGCAATGAAAAAAGCGGGAGCAACTTTTGTTGCACCCGCTTTTTTCGGTAAGGTCATTAAAGTCCCTAAGACTTTTAGGATTTTTAGTTGAACCACTTCACATAGCAGAAGTCCTGGCGGTGGGGCAGGTCGTCGTTCTTGGGGAACATACGGTATGCCACCTTGAAACTGCCGGCATTCTGGATGCAGTGTGAGCACTCAAAGCAATAGACGTTGCCTTCATGACCAACCACTTTGAACTCGTCGGTAGAATATACATGGTCTTTGCCTTCTTTGTCTGTGCGTATGGTTACGAGTTCCAGGCCAATGGCATCGTTGAGACCCTGCTCGTCGATATAGAAGCGAATCTTGTACTTCTTGCCACTCTGAACCACACCGTTGATGATGTCGCTCTCCTTCTCGGTCTTCACTACGGAAATGGCATCCCATTTCTCTGCAACAGCCTCTTTCCAACGTGCGATTTCGCGAGCCTTGGCGTAGTTGTTGGCATTGATGAGTTTGGAACGTTCGGCCAACTTGCAGTAGAACTTGTCGTAGTAGTCATCGAGTTGGCGTTTCATCGTGTAGTGAGGAGCGATTTGGGCGATGGAGTTCTTTACGGTGCGAATCCATCCCTCGCTGTAGCCCTTAGAGTTGCGGGCGTAGTAAAGTGGCAGGATTTCGTTCTCTAACAGGCCGTAGATGGTGGCTGCGTCGAGTTGGTCCTGATGCTCTTGGTTCTGGTAGGTGCGCTTGTCGGTCAATGCCCATCCTGCGCCCTCACGGTAACCCTCTAGCCACCAACCATCGAGTACGGAAAGGTTCACCACACCATTCATCAGCGCTTTCTCACCAGATGTTCCGGATGCCTCGAGTGGGCGGGTAGGAGTGTTCATCCAGATATCAACACCGGTCACTAAGCGGCGAGCCAGTTGCATGTCGTAGTTCTCAAGGAAGATAATCTTGCCAAGGAACTCGGGACGACGGCTGATTTCATAAATCTTCTTGATGAGACCCTGTCCTGCACCATCGTGTGGATGAGCCTTACCTGCGAAGAGGAACTGAACGGGATAGTTGGGGTTGTTGACAATCTTGGCCAGACGGTCAAGGTCGGAGAAGAGCAAGTGTGCGCGCTTGTATGTGGCGAAACGACGGGCGAAGCCAATGAGAAGTGCGTTGGGGTTGATTTTCTCAAGGATGGACACGATACGTGACGGATCACCCTGATTCTTGAGCCAATCCTCGCGGAATGCTTTGCGGATGTACTCTATGAGTTTGTTCTTCAATGCCAGTCGAGTGTTCCAAACCACCTCGTCGGGAACAGAGTAAATCTTTTCCCACAGGGTGGCATTGCTCTGGTCGTTGATGTAGTTCTTGTCAAAGTACTTGCCATAGACAGTTCTCCATTCGGATGCTGCCCAAGTGGGGAAGTGAACGCCGTTGGTGACGTAGCCAACATTGTCGAGTTCCTCGGGGAAGTAACCTTTCCAGATGGTGGAGAACATGTTCTTCGACACTTTGCCGTGGAGCCAACTTACACCATTAACCCAAGAACTGGTGTTGCAAGCGAAGGTTGACATACAGAACTTCTCGTTGGGGTCATCGGGGTTGGTGCGTCCCATGCCGATGAATTCTTCCCAAC
>CACYEC010000138.1 GCA_902773225.1 uncultured Bacteroidales bacterium | reverse complement strand
TCCGTCACCATCCTCACGGCGTTGGCGGTCTCTGAAGTTTCTGCGGGGACGACCTTCTCCGTCACCATCCTCACGGCGTTGGCGGTCCCTGAAGTCTCTGCGGGTACGACCTTCTCCGTCACCATCCTCATGGCGTTGGCGGTCCCTGAAGTCTCTGCGGGTACGACCTTCTCCGTCACCATCCTCATGGCGAGGGCGGTCATCGTGGTGCATTTTTTCTGTTTGAGGCAGGTCTCCGTCAAGCGAGTGTCCGAAACGACGTAGGAATCTCAGGTGTCTTTCATCGATTTCCTCCTTTTTTTCCTCACCTCTTTTTCCAAAAGGCACTCTTTCGCGTTCGAATCGCGACGACTCCCGATTGTCGTCGTTGTTTCTGCGCTCTGAAGCGTGTGGTTTGTATCGTTGGTTACGCTGGCGGTCCTCGTCGGTCTTGATGTCAAGTCCCTCTTCCCGACGGTCACTGAGACGTCCTGAGAAAATCTGGTATTTTCGGAACTCACATTCGAGCGCCCCGTTGAAAAGCGCGTACTTGGTAGAAGGGCGCATGCCGATGCTGTCAAAGCACTCCTGCCTATAACTGATAATCCAAGCGTCGTTGTCCACAAACTCGTGTTTCAGTTTATTTCCGATGAGTTCGTAGAAAGCGAGCAGGTCGTCAGTTGTGATTCGCTCACCGTATGGTGGGTTGGTGACCATGATGGCTTTCTCATCGGGTTGTGTGAAGTCTGCGAGGTCTCTTTGTTCCACGGTGACGATGTCGCTGACTCCGGCTTCCTGTATGTTTTTCAGTGCGCCAGCGACCACGTTCCGGTTGATGTCGTAGCCATAGATATGATGGTGGAACTCTCTTTCCTGTGAGTCGTCGTTGTAGATGCTCTCCAGGAGGTCGGCATCGAAGTCTTTCCATCTTTCGAAAGCGAATTCCTTCCGGAAGAGTCCGGGCCAGATGTTCTTAGCGATGAGCGCGGCCTCGACAAGGATTGTGCCAGACCCACACATGGGGTCAATGAAGTCGCATTCACCATCCCATCCTGTGAGCATAATCATGCCAGCAGCAAGGACCTCGTTGATTGGTGCATCGACGGTAGCCACCCGATACCCTCTTTTGTGGAGGCTCTCCCCACTACTGTCGAGGGATATGGATACGATGTCGTCGGCAATGTGTACGTTAATATATAGTTTAGGGTTGGTTAGCACCACGTTTGGTCGGTCGCCAGTTTTCTCGCGGAAGTAGTCGGCGATGCCGTCTTTGACCTTGTAAGCCACGAACTTGGAGTGCCGGAACTCGTCGGAGAAGACCACTGTGTCGATGCGGAAGGTGGTGTTGACATCCATATAGTCGGTCCATTCGATACTTTTGGCAGCCTCGTAGAGTTGGTCGGCATCGTTAGCCTTGACTTCCTTGATAGGTTTGAGGATTCTCACAGCCGTACGAAGGCAGAAGTTAGCGCGGTACATCATCTCCTTGTCGCCAGTGAACGACACCATTCTATTGCCTATCTGTACATCGTTGGCACCGAGAGAGATGATTTCTTGGGCAAGCACTTCCTCGAGTCCATGGAAGGTCTTGGCAATGAGTTTGAATTCCTGATTTTCCATTTGAAAATATTAGTTGTGAAAAAGCCATGCAGGAAGCAAGGCAGAAAATTTCT
This sequence comes from uncultured Bacteroidales bacterium, assembly GCA_902773225.1. Taxonomy (GTDB): domain Bacteria; phylum Bacteroidota; class Bacteroidia; order Bacteroidales; family Bacteroidaceae; genus RUG11857. The sequence continues at coordinate 2,706 of CACYEC010000138.1, read as the reverse complement.
GCAAAATTACACAAAATCTGTTGATTCTCACGCTTGATGAGGTTAAAAACAGACTTTTAAGTAATATTTATCACGAATTTGAGAATTTGGGAATTATTATTCTGCAACCCTCAGAATCCATAACCCATGGAAAAAATGAAGGAGTTGCGTCCGTGAGGCTCTTTCCTTCCAGTAAAAGCCTGGTATTCGTAACTAACTCCAAAAGTGATTCGCTGGCGCATCTGATATTGCGCCTTGAGTCCTAATCCCACAAGATAATGGTGGTGGTCTTCCACATCATTATAGGTGGGATGTATTTTACCATGTTGATGCAAATACAGATAGGTGGCGGTGGCGTAGGGAGCGAAGGTCCAGATGTCATAACCGTTCTGGATGGGCAGATTGTAACCCAATCGGCACGACACATCCCTCGAATGCACAGCACCCATCACCCTGAGGAATGGATCGAAATCATTGTCATAAAAGACATAGAGAAGTTGCTGGCATGGCGAGAAACTCAATCCACCATACAGATGCTTGTAGGCGAAGTCGGCTGATATGCCTTGTGTTGTGGCGACATTTCCCCATCTCTTTCCTGATATCCAGTTGGTGGTGAGTCCTATTGAAACAGACTTAAGGGCATCTTTCCACGACACGACCTTGTTGTGAGGATAAAGTTTTTCCCACTCATCCACGTCAGTCTTTTTTTCTTGCTCTTCCTCTTCGTCGAAAAGCATGGTGCGCCAGGGGAAGACCTGGTCGCCTTTGAAAGTTCCCAATATGCCATTGGGATGTTCGCTGGGGAAGACATCCGTCACATTCAGTATCTTGTATTCATCTTCAGGATTAAAGCCAGTGGTGGAGAAGCGGTAAGCCATGCCATTGTTGAACACCACGACTTCAAGCAAGATGCCAGCAACCGACTCCAGAACTAGTCCCCTGTACCTACCTTTTAGTCCTGCTTTCTTCAGCACTTCAAGGTCGTCAGCTGAAATGGTTTTAGTGGTGTTTGTGCCACTAATTATGTCGGATTTACCGAAAGAAGCCCTTCTGCCATGAGCATAAATCTCAAGACCTATCTCGCGACTGTGAAAATAAAGTTCACCATTCGCGATAACCGTTATCCTGACTTTTTCAGAGCGCAGAAACTTACTTCTTAGCCCTGTTCTTCTGTCGGTCGTGAAATCAACTTTGGCTAACATATTGGGTGATGACACAGAGTACTGTGCTTTAGCGCAAAGAGGAATCATCAGACACAGCAGAAAGAAGAAACAAAGATTCATCAATAACGAATTTTTCATACAAGCTTACAATCAATGTGTTGTGTGGACAAAGGTACACAATTTGTAAAAAAATTCCAAGAGAAAAGAAAGTTTTTTAGAATCCGTAGCCCATAGTGACAATGAAGGAGTTGCGTCCGTGTGGTTCTTTCCTGCCAGTAAATGCCTGGTATTCGTAACTAACGCCAAAAGTGATTCTCTGTCGCATCTGATATTGCGCCTTGAGTCCTAATCCCACAAGATAATGGTGGTGGTCTTCCACATCTTTATATGTGGGATGTATTTTCCCATGTTGGTGTAGGTTCAGGTATGTGGCAGTGGCGTATGGAGCGAAAGTCCAGATGTCATACCCATTCTGTATGGGCAGATTGTATCCAAAACGGCAGGACATATCCCACGAACGTACACTTCCCACCACACCGATGAAAGGGTCATAATCATACTCCCAGAACACATAGAGTATCTCGTAGCATGGAGTACAACTCAACCCGCCATATAGATGTTTATAGGCGAAGTCGGCGGATATACCTTGGCATGTGGAAACATTTCCCCATCTCTTTCCTGAAATCCAACTGGTTGTGAGTCCTATTGAAGCAGACCTAAGGGCATCTTTCCAAGAGAGAACCTTGTTGTGAGGATAGAGGTTCTCCCACTCATCCAAGGCCGTCTTTTTCTCTTGCTCTTCCTCTTCGTCGAAAAGCATGGTTCGCCAGGGGAAGACCTGGTTGCCTATGAATGTTCCCAAAATGCCATTGGGATGTTCGTCGGGGAAGACATCCGTCACGTTCAGTATCTTGTATTCATCATCATCATCATCAAAGCCTGCGGTGGAGAAACGGTAAGCCATACCGTTGTTGAACACCACGATTTCGAGGATGATGCCAGCAACCGATTCCAGCACCAGTCCATAATGCCTACCTTGCAGTCCTGCATTCTTCAGCACATTAAGGTCATCGGCGGAAATGGTTTGTGTAGTATGGTAACTATTGACCATGTCGGACTTACCGAAGGAAGACCTCCTGCCATGAGACAAGATTTCAAGTCCTATTTCACGGTTGCGAATCATCTTCTTCCCCTTTACGGTAACACTCATCCTCATGACGTAAGGGCGCATAATCTTGCTTCTGATACCATGCTTCTTATCTGCATCGAGTCTTACCCATGCACTCATGTCAGGAGAGGGGATGGAATACTGTGCTTTGGCGTGAAAAGACAGCATGAGGCAAAAAAGGAATAAAACGTATTTTTTCATATCTTCATCTGTTTTTTGTCCTAAACTTAATCACTCTACCACTTCTCTTGGATGATAATCGAAAAGTAATTGGTTTTCCCTCAGGGTCTGAACGCTGAGGCTTGGAATGACGTTTCCTTTCCAATTTGCTCCCCAGGCGTCAAAAGGCTCTCCTTCTGGCTCATAATAGGTGATGTCGGTGATTCCGACAGGCAG
>CACYEC010000137.1 GCA_902773225.1 uncultured Bacteroidales bacterium | reverse complement strand
GGCTATAGGAACAGTGATGCACGAAATGGCTCACGGTATCGGTGTGGGTACCCACAACAACTGGTCCAACAGCAGCATCTACCGTGAAAACACAAGCCGTGGTTATTGGAACGGCGCACGGGTGGACCGTGTGCTACAATTCCTGGAAAACAGCAGCACTGCACGCCTAACGGGTGACAACACACACATGTGGCCATACGGAATTAACGGTGCCCAAGAGGACAACCACACCATGATTCTATACTATGCCAACGGACTTATCGTGGAAGCACTTGGCGAAGACAACCTGCCACCTACCGACGGGGCATTCGCCACTCCTGCCTACACCTTCGTACAAGACGATGACACAAAATACTACATCAAGAATGAGGGTGACAACCGCGGTCTGAAAACATCTTATCTGTGGATGAATAACGCCAACCGATTGCGTTGGATGGAAACAACAAGTGAGGACGCCATAAGCAACGACTCCTGTGCTTGGTACATCCATTACAACCCAGTCACCTGCTACTACACTTTCACCAACGTCGGTACAGGTCGCACCATTACCTACTCCAACAGCCTTTCCACCTCTGACAACCCAAATGCAACCGCAGCAAGATTCCAACTCCTGCCCGCACGAGCTACAGTCAAAACTGGCAAATACTCTTTCGCCGCACAATCATACTGGATTGTCTCGCCAACAAGCAAGAACGCACTCTGCGGCAATGCAGTTGGTTCGGTAGGTACGGTAGCTTTCAACCACGCCAACTCCTCGACTACCCAACGATGGCTCATCATGACTGCTGATGAAGTGAAGGCTTTCGGTGAGGCCATTGGCGACGAAGCCGTATCGGTGAAGACGCCTCTGGCCAACAATGAAGCCTGTCTCAACGTCCTTGGCGGCAAAGGAAACATTACGGTGTGTGCCAACGGAAAAGGGCAGAAATTGAATGTCCTAACTCTTGACGGCAGGATAATCAAAACTATTTATGTGCAGTCGAACAGCAATACGGAAATCAATCTGCCCAGTGGTGTTTATATCGTCGGCAAGCAGAAAGTGACAGTGAGATAATATCTCTCCTACCTTCATAAAAAACAGCGAACGCCCCGATGGTTCTCTCCGTCGGGGCGTTGACGTACCAAGCGGGAGACGCAGGTCGCCTGCTCACTATAACAGACAACTGTAACATAACATGGCTCTCGCGAAATAAGTGTAAAAAGGAAAAATGTTTGGTCAATCCATTAAAAACTGCTAATTTTGCACATTTTTGAGACAAAAAGACAGTCACCTGAAACTTAATAAACACACAAATAGTAATGAAGAATGTATGTAAACTGATTTCAAACTATATGGGAGTGCTCGTCCTATTGTCGGCGATTGCCGCAATGGCATTCCCAGAAGTTTTTAGCAATGTGAAACCTACAGTCATCAATCCACTCTTGGGCGTAATCATGTTCGGTATGGGACTGACATTACGGGCTGATGACTTCCGCATCGTGTTCAGCCGCCCTAAAGACGTCATCATCGGATGTCTGGCACAGTTCACGGTGATGCCCTTGCTGGCATGGACTTTGGCCAGAGTTTTTCAACTTGACGATGCCCTCACTGTAGGTGTGGTACTTGTAGGATGCTGCCCAGGGGGAACTGCATCGAACGTCATCACCTACCTCGCCAAGGGAGACCTTGCACTCAGCGTGGGCATGACTGGAGTCTCTACTTTATTGGCTCCTGTGTTGACACCTTTCTTGGTGTGGCTCTTGGCTGGACAGACTGTCGATGTGGATGTGGCATCCATGTTCCTCAGCATCCTTTGGGTGGTGATTCTGCCCATTGTGGCCGGTCTTGCTGTAAAAAGACTCTGGCCTCGACAAACAGAACAAGCCACATCCTACCTGCCAGCTCTTTCCTCACTCGCCATCTGCGCCATTGTACTGATTGTGATTGCCGCTAATGCCAACAAATTGCTCACCAGCGGACTCGTGATAGTCATTGTTGTGATGCTCCACAACATCGGAGGTCTCATCATTGGTTATATCATTGGACGTATGCTCCGACTCACTTCGGCTAAACGGCGTGCCATCAGCATTGAGGTGGGTATGCAGAACAGCGGACTGGCCTCATCGCTTGCCACACTCCATTTTGCTACATATCCCATGGCTACCATCCCTGGAGCTGTGTTCAGTGTGTGGCACAACATCAGCGGTGCACTTGTGGCCAGATTTTTCGCGAGAAAAGAACTGACCGATACGTTGAAAACAAGTTAAAAAACAGATTTATTGGATAAAAAGGCTTTTATATGGAATAAAAGTTGTAACTTTGGCGATTGTATTCAACAAAGTATTTATCCATAGGAAAAAGAAATGGAAGAAGTCGAATTAGACAACTTATTATACTACATAGACGAAGACAACCGTACTGCCACTCTCTATCGGATGATAGACCGTGACTATGAGGGGCATGTGGAAATACCACAGTGCATTTGGGAAGACGGACACATGTATGAGGTACGCGAGATTGCTGACTTCGCATTCGACGGATGCGAGGGATTGGAATCAATAGACATCCCTGACGGAGTCTATCGCATAGGCGACTCATCTTTCTGTGGCTGTTCCGAATTGAAGGATATCGACATTCCACCAAGCGTGCGAGAAATTGGCAAACGAGCATTTGAGGACTGTGGGCACCTGACCTCAATCAATGTGGACCGCAACAACAAGCATTTCTGCGACATCGACGGCGTGCTTTTCAACAAGGCTCAAGATACACTCATCGATTTCCCATATGCACGCAGTGGCGACTACGACGTGCCTGAAGGTGTACTCAGAATCGGAGACAACGCTTTCGCCGGTTGTGAGGACTTGAACCATGTGTATATCTCAGAGAGTGTAATAGAGATTGGCGATCATGCCTTCAGCCACAGCCAAAGCCTACGTAGAGTGAAAATGCCCGACACCATGCTCTATATTCAGGACAATGCTTTCGACGATTGCCAAAGATTGAGGAGCGTGGAAACTTACCGTTCTGACAACAGGTCGAATGATGAAGACACTCCGAGGGAAATAGGAGAATCGGCTTTCCGCTTCTGTACTTCTCTCGAACGTATTGACATCCCTGAGCGGATAGAATATGTGGGGGATTTCGCTTTCTCCGATTGCACCGACTTGAAAGAGATTGTACTTCCTGCAACCGTCAACGAGATTGGCGAATGCGCCTTCAACAACTGCAGTCGATTGAAGACTGCTGTGATTCCTGAAATCGTGGAAATAGACGAGTTGATGTTCTCTGGATGCACCAAACTCAAAAACATCAAGAGAATATAAGTGATGCGCATAAGAACTTAATGGGCTAAAAATGAACTGAAAGCGTCTTGGGAATAATTAATAATACAAACAAGCGTATGGAGTCAAACAACAAAGAACAAATATTGGTGAGAATCACAGGTCAAGACCGACCTGGTCTGACAGCTTCAATTATGGGCATACTTGCCAAATACGACGTCGAGATTCTCGACATCGGACAGGCCGACATACACAGCACTCTGTCTTTAGGCATCCTCATCAGAGTACTGGAAAACCATTCCGGACAAGTGATGAAAGAATTGCTCTTCAAGACGACAGAATTGGGGGTGAACATCGGATTCTCCCCTGTCACTGACGACGAGTATGAAGCATGGGTGGAACGTCAGGGAAAAAACAGATACATTCTCACTATACTTGGCCGTAAACTCTCGGCAAGCAAGATTGAGGCTGCGACAAAAGTCATCACTAACCAAGGGCTGAACATCGACTCCATCCTACGCTTGACTGGACGCACTTCAATCAGAAATCCACAAAAGCATGTAAGAGCATGCATACAGTTCTCTTTGCGCGGCACCCCAAAAGACCGCAAGGAACTACAAGCCAGTCTGATGAAACTGTCGTCGGAAATGGAGATGGACTTCTCATTCCAGTTGGACAACATGTACCGACGTATGCGCCGCTTGATTTGCTTCGATATGGACTCAACGCTCATTCAGACGGAAGTCATCGACGAATTGGCTATGCGAGCCGGTGTGGGCGACAAGGTCAAGGCCATCACCGAGCGGGCTATGAGAGGAGAAATCGACTTCAAGGAGAGTTTCACTGAGCGTGTGGCTCTGCTCAAGGGGTTGGATGTCAGTGTGATGAAAGAAATAGCGGAGCACCTTCCCATCACTGAGGGAGTTGACCGTCTGATGTACGTACTCAAACGATATGGCTACAAGATTGCCATTCTGTCAGGTGGTTTCACCTACTTCGGCGAATACCTACAACAACGCTACGGCATCGACTATGTTTACGCCAATGAATTAGAGATTGACGAGAACGGCAAACTTACGGGACACTACGTGGGCGAGATTGTCGATGGACGCAGAAAGGCTGAACTGCTAAAGTTGATAGCACAGGTCGAGAAGGTAGATATTGCACAAACCATCGCCGTGGGTGACGGCGCTAACGACCTACCTATGCTGTCGGAAGCAGGACTCGGCATTGCCTTCCATGCAAAACCAAGAGTGGTGGCAAACGCTCAGCAGTCCATCAACACCATAGGACTCGACGGCGTGCTATATTTCTTGGGATTCAAGGACTCCTACCTCGACGAGAAAGGACGTAACTGAGCAAGGACTTTGAAATCAGATTACCATATCTTCTATTCAATGAATCACGGTGTGGAAAGAAAAACACACCACGACAAACTAACACAATATCCTAAGCATGCCCATCAAAGTACAAGACAAACTGCCGGCAATAGAACAGTTGAAGAAAGAGAACATCTTCGTGATGGATGACACCCGCGCACTCAGCCAGGACATACGTCCGTTGCGTATCGCTATACTCAACCTTATGCCCATCAAGGTGACGACTGAGAACGACTTTGTACGCCTGTTGTCAAACACACCTTTGCAGTTGGAGATAGAGTTCATGAAACTACGTAGCCACATCTCCAAGAACACCTCCGCAGAACACATGGAGATGTTCTACCGCTACTTCGATGAGATGCGCCACAATAAATACGATGGCCTGATTGTCACGGGAGCCCCTTTGGAACAGATTGACTACGAACAAGTGACTTATTGGAAAGAGTTGAGCGAGGTGTTCGACTGGTCGCGCAAAAATGTGACCTCTACCATGTTCATCTGCTGGGCTGCGCAGGCCGCTCTGTACCATTTCTACGGTATCCCCAAATACTCCACCCACGATAAAGTGTTCGGCATATTCGAACATCATGCATTAGAACCTCAACTCCCTATCTTCCGAGGTTTCGATGATGTGTACTACGTGCCACACAGTCGTCATTCGGAAGTGAGACGCACGGATATAGAGAAGGTACCCGAACTGCGCATTATCTCGGAAAGCGAGGATGCAGGGGTACACATGGTAATAGAGCGCAACGGACGTGAGTTTTACTGCACGGGGCACGCTGAATATTCTCCATACACTCTCGACGGCGAATACAAGCGAGACCTCGCAAAACGCCTTCCCATCAAGATGCCAAAAAATTACTACAAGGACGATAATCCACGAAAGGGACCACTTGTCCGTTGGCGGGGGCATGCCAACCTGCTGTTCTCCAACTGGCTCAATTACTACGTCTATCAAGAGACGCCTTACGACATCAATGCCATTGAATAACAGACAGTACCTGAAACCAAGATGAGAAAGATAGAACTGCTCGCACCTGCCAAAAATTTGGAATGCGGTATCGAGGCCATACGACACGGAGCCGACGCAGTTTATATTGGGGCGCCACACTATGGAGCGCGAGCCGCGGCAGGAAACAGCGTGGATGACATCGCGCGTCTGGTGGAATACGCACATTTCTACAAAGCCCGTGTTTATGTCACGGTCAACACCATTATCCGCGATGAAGAACTGGATGACGTGTCACAACTGATTCATGACCTGTATGCCATCCATGTGGATGCACTGATTGTCCAAGACATGGGCATCCTGCGTCTCGACCTACCTCCCATATCACTCCATGCCAGCACACAGATGGATAACAGAACGAGCGAGAAAGTGGCGTTTCTCAGCGGTGTGGGATTCGACCAAGTGGTGCTTGCTCGGGAGTTGTCGTTGAACGAGATACGGCGCATCCATAACCAAAACCCCGAGGTGGCTTTGGAAGTGTTTGTTCATGGAGCACTGTGCGTAAGTTACAGTGGACAATGCTATATGAGCGAGGCTTGTTTCAACCGTAGCGCCAACCGGGGCGAATGTTCTCAGGTCTGTCGCATGGAATTCGACCTTGAGGACGACCTTGGAACCAAGATTGTACGGGGCAAACATCTGCTCTCACTCAAGGACATGAATCAATTGGACGCGCTCGAAGAACTACTGGACGCAGGTGTGAGTTCTCTGAAAATTGAAGGCAGGCTGAAAGACGTGGACTACGTGAAAAACGTCACTGCTGCATATAGCCTAAGGCTCAACGAGATTATATCGAAACACAGCGACACATACCAACGAGCATCCAGCGGTCAAGTGGAGTTGACTTTTATCCCAGATGTGCGAAAGAGTTTCAACCGAGGTTTCACACATTACTTTCTATATGGGCGACAAGCCGATATCTTCTCATTCGACACCCCGAAAGCCATGGGAGAGCCTGTGGGAAAAGTGAAAGAGGTGTTCACTGATTGCTTCACGACCTCTGACGGAACTCAACTGCACAACGGTGACGGATTATGCTTCATCGACAACAACGGACACCTGCAAGGGTTTCGACTGAACAAATCAGACAATGGACGCCACTTCCCCCTCGAAATGCCACGAAGTCTGATGCGGGGACAGCAACTGTACCGAAATTTCGACCAGCAATTCGATAAACTGCTCCATGCGCCATCGGCCACTCGCAACATCATGGTGGATATCACCATTTCTGACACTGCCAACGGTTTTTGTCTGACAATGACCGACGAAGACGGCATCACTGCCAGTCTGGACCGTCAGATGGATATGGAACTGGCTCACACACACCAGTCAGAGAATATCCGCTTGCAGTTGTCGAAAGTGGGCGGAACGGGATTCGCGGTCAGAAAGGTGGAGAACCGACTGACAAAAAACTGGTTCATACCCAGCTCCATACTCAGCGACTGCCGTAGGACTCTGATTTCCCAATTAACGGCTTCACGAAGAGAATACTACCCTCAACCCTTTCACGAACACAAGAACGAACACATTTTGAGTTCGTCATCATTCGCCAAAGAATCTCATTTAGGCTACACTTACAATGTGATGAACATCAAGGCAGAAGAGTTCTACCAGCAACATGGGGCCACACATGTGGACAAGGCTTTCGAACTAAACCATTACCAGAAAATAGCCCTAATGACTTGCAAACACTGCATCCGATACAGTCTGGGCTGGTGTCCTTCCATACATCACAAATCTGCCCCATACCCACTGCCGTGGCATCTCAGATTGGACAACGGCATGAGTTTCCAGTTGGACTTCAACTGCAACAGATGCCTGATGACCATTTACTCTGAAGACCGGAAAACCATAACACCAAACAAGAAACTACCCAAAAAACGCAGGTAAACCTTTCTTAAAGTAGATGACCAAACCTATCGTACGTCATATCATGGTGTTGCTCATGCTGTTGCTGGTTGCCTTTTCATCTTGCACCCAGCCAGGTAAGCCCGTGGGCGCGACTCCACTCAACGACACCGACACCATCATCGCCAAAGTGATGAGCGACTCGGGAGAGGCGGTGATATCGCGACTTAGCAACAAACAGATTGACTCCTTGAACTTCCGTATCATACACCACTACAGCGAGAATTTCAATTTCATGGTGAAGGCCGACTCACTGATGCTGGTACCCATGTTGGAAGACTTGGAAATCGACACCCAATATATCTATCACGACGAAGTAATCGTGGTGGCTAACCATACCATTGTCCATGGCGACTCAATAGACAGTGTCTGGGTGAAGGTGGCCAGCGACCGATTGGCACTCGGGTGGATCAGGGAGAAAGACTTACTGCAGGGTGTGGTACCCGATGACATCATTTCTATCATGATAGACACCCTGAGCAATAGCCGTGTGATTTGGATGATAGGATTGCTGGGACTTGGAGTGGTGGCTTTTCTGATTCAGAAAGGAAGGAGGAGAAAGTTGCTCCTCCTTCAGCACGACCAGATGGACAGTTTCTACCCTATACTGTTTCTGATTCTGATAGCACTGATGGCTACAATCTATGCCACAATACAGAACTATATGCCATGGTACTGGCAAGAGTTCTACTTCCATCCGTCACTCAATCCTTCTGTCCTTCCACTCAACTTGGCAGTGCTTGTGACCATCGTATGGGCTGTCTTGGCTGTATTTCTCGCCACCATCGACGATATTCACCACTGTTTCGACATAGCCGACAGCGTCTACTGCACTCTGGAGTTGCTGGCTTTCGGTATGTTGGTGTACCTGTTTTTCAGTTGGACCACACTCATCTTCATCGGCTACATCTTGCTTCCTCTATTCATTTTTGGTTGCATCTACTACTATGTGAAGCGGGTTCGCCGACGTTTCAAATGCGGAAAATGCGGAAAAAGAATCCACAGCAAAGGCAAATGCCCCTACTGTGGATCCGAAAACAAATGAATCTAATCTTGTTATCCCTTGATGACATGGGTGGACACAGCCCTGTTGTATTCCATCGAGGCAGTGTTCTCCAGCACATTCGCCTTGGCGGAGATATTATCCACGAAACTGACGATTTGCGCCTCCTGGGTGCATGGCAACACCGGTGAACCAAACTCCAGTTGTCCGTGATGGGCTAGCACACAATGGACGATACGCTCTATCTCCTTGCCTTCCACCTTTTCGTCTTTGAGAATGTTGTTGAGACGATAAGCGGAAATATAGATATGGCCGAGCAGATACATGTGCTCCGTGGTGCTGATGGTACCATCACTGGTCATCGAGTATTCTGCGATTTTGCCCCAGTCATGAAACAAGATAGCCAGAATACATCGTTCAATCTTGATAGGGTAAGGCATGACGGGATACATACCCAACAACAGATGAAGCATCTCATAGGTATGGTTGGCCAGCCCTCCACTAAAAGCATGGTGTACATTGGCCGCTGCGGGTACAGTCTTGTATTTCTCGTACAACTCGTTCCTCTGCGCTTGGATGATGCTAATCAGTTTCTCATCAGTACAGTACGCAACGAGTTTGTCAAGGCACTCGTCCCAGAGTTCCTTTTTTACCACATGGGGCAACAAAGCGTATAGAGGGTCGTCCTCAGTAACATCACCCAACAAACGCATATCCTGCACCGATGCTGACTTGTTGTTACCGTTATCGCGGATGGTGACGAACGACACTTTCTGCCCCACTTTCGGACCATTCGTCTCTGCAACATCCCACACGGCAATTTCAAACCTATCGGTCGACGAAGAGGCAATCTGTAGTTTGCAAAATGGAGACCCTTTGCTTGTCGTGCCATTCGACCTTGTCAAAACTATATATTCTTTCATATAGCGATTTTGCAATTCTGTGTTTACATTAAAGAAAGGTGTGGCTAAGCCACACCTCTTTCATTATTTCACATTGAGATGAACCTCCATGGTCGCCCTATAAGTCTTGTCGTCCTTAGTGTACTCGAAAGCATGACGGACGGTATAGGTCTTACCTGAGACAAGACGTCCGGGGTATTGACCCACATAACATCCATAACTGTCAGGATACCACTCTGCAAAGACGTATGCAGACCCACCGTAGTCGCAAACGTTACCTGCTGAAGTGAACCAATGACCATATTTGCGGTCGGTAGAGGAGGAATTGATGTCGGAACTGGTGGTCGTAAGGGGTGTGAAAACATATCTGCCATTGGTATTGAGCGCTCCGAATCTCGGATTGGCAGAGGACTGAGCCTTGATGGTCTTGAGTTGCTGTGTGGTCAATCCAAGTGACTCGCTGATGGCGTCGGTGTCGTACTGAACCCTAACTGAGGAATAACTGCTGGCGTCGCGGGCGATACTGACATCTATAACAACAGTGGTGTCATGACGCTGGTAATCCTCAGGGAAGTCGGCCTCGGTGAAAATGCGGTTGGCACCGTATGCACCACAACCTGAGAATGTGACTTGATAGGGCCACTGCTCATCGTTGGATGGATCATCGTCCCAAGGATGGTGCCAGTGGATGGTCGGCGCTCCTGTCACAACAAACCAAGCCTGTTTGGTCTCGGCTGGAAGTTCCATCTCGGCTGTTCCTTCCTTGTCGCTATACATCTGTCCGTACTGACGGCTACCATCATTGAGCAATGCCACAAAACCATATCGCCATCCCGCCCTGAGAGAATTGATAGCACGGAATCCCTTGGCACCAACTACACCCTTGAAATCACACTTCACTTTGGTTCCAGGCACAAATCCTTTGAGTTGGATGACGTTCATACCATAGTTCTGAGGACAGTTGCTGGCATCGACCTCGAAGGTCTTTCCTTCTACCTGATGAAGGGATGTGGAGAAGGCGTTCTGATAAGCCTTTCCCCGCTCGCGTATGCCATCGATATCCCATGTAACAGCACGACACGCATAATCGAAGAACATCTTATTAAACTCATCTTGGCTGACGTTGTTCATGCGCTTATAAGTGTCAACCACATCCTCAGGGAACTTTGACTCTCGCCAAAGGTTTCCGATGAATTTCTCGCCATAGAGTTGACACCAATAGTCCTGAATGAAGAAGTTGGCATAGCGCCAGTCCTCATGCATGATATTCTTGTATGCGTTGGTGATGCTCTCATTATAATAACTATTGGTGAACTGCTGTTCCGGATAAACCTTGAAGCCTTGCCATTGGGCACATGATTCCCACCAAGCGCATCCACCGCTACCGTTATTGCCGAATCCCCATCTCCAACCATGGCTCGTGCCGAGGTCACAACTGACCAGATACTGGAAGGAGTGACCGATTTCATGGGCGATAGTATGTCCCCCACTGGCTTCAAGAGCCCAAGGCGTACACCACAGCGCTCCAATTTTGTCATCGTAGCCTGAACCTGTAGCCAACCATTCCGTAGAGTAATTCACGAAAATCTCAATCTTATACTTATCGGTGCTTCGTGACTGCCCTGGGATGATGAAACCAAGTCTATTGGCATAGTAATCAAACAGCATTTCGGCTCTTCGCAACACGAGATCGACATCAAGACGGATGCTTGAGGTCTTCGGATTGGTACCAAAACCTTTCTCCCAAAAGACAATGAAATGCTCTGATTCCTTACTACGCTTGAAGCACCAACGACTGTTCTCGTTGTTGAAATCCATCGAACGGAACTCGTTGGGTTTATAAATAATCAACCCTGGGTTGGTGAACTGATAAACACCATCCGTCTTATAAGACTTAATCATGTATCCCATCTTCAGAGAGTCGGAATACATACGCAACTGATTGGTCCTGAACTCCACGGAGTCGATGTTTTTCAGAGAGTACTCCACATTCTCCTCAAAACGGTCGTTTGGTTTGAACCAAATACTCTCCTGAGCAAGAATGCTCATCATCGACAACATGAAGGTGCACACCAAACTGCATTTCCTGTAAAAGTTACTTCTCATAGCGATTGATGATTCATTAGGAAGAAGGAGTTTTCTACACCTACTCCCAAATTTATGCTTTATTGTTTTTTGTTGAACTTAAAACTGGTCTTCCCGACTTTCACGACATAGTTCCCGACTGGTAGTTTATTGATACTTACTGCCGTCACGTCACCAATAGTGCTTACATCGACATCCTGCTCTATCCCATTGATGCTGTACACCTTCACTTCCTTGCTGGTTGTTCCAATATACAATGTCTCACCCTGCATTTTGAACGACGACCTTGAATCCTGTAATTGCGACACACCAGAGGGGTCGTCGGTGTTTGAAATGTAGAAACTGACAATGTCGGAAATCTGATAGGTGTCGGAATTGACCGTTACAGTTCCGTTGCTGAAGGTCATGACGGGGTTGTTACCTCCCCCAATCAGATAATAGACCTGTGTTCCATCGGAGAGTGTGAAAACCACGCTCTTGGCGCTAATGCTCACTGTGAAAAGTGCGAGTGCCATCAAGATAATAAGTCGTAATTTCTTCATATAATAGTTCTTTTTTAGATTTGTTGTTTTGGATTTGTTGTTATTTACTTCAGTTTAGGAAGTATGAATTCGTTGAGTTGGTCCACAATGCTTTGCATTCCTTTCACAGAAGGGTGTCCATCTTGCTTGTCTATGTCGTGAAGTACAATGCAAGGCAATCCGTAGTGTTTGAGTATGGCTTTAGCCGACTCATTGATTTCATCCTTCAGTTCGGAGTTGAGTACAAAGAATATCTTGCTTTTCTTGTAATGCTTCTTCATATACCGGCACATATAGGCCATGGCAGGACGAAAGGAGTAAAGGTCTTGCTTCTTGATTTTCTTATACTTGTACTCCCCAATTGGTGAACCTGCCCATGAGTCGTTGGTGGCTCCGAAAATGATGATGATGTCGGGGTTGCCGAGGTTGTTCATTCTTGTAGTGAACGAACGGTAGGTGTAGTCCTCTTTGTTATAACCCGTGTTGCTGATGGTGGAACCCGAATATGAGTTGTTGCGTTCAAGCGTGAAACCGTTCTCGGTGACGAACTTATATACCCAAGACTGTTCGAGTTGGTGAACGTCATTGCCATCCCAGTCGAGCGGATACCAAAGTTCATTGGTGTCAGGAGTGACATATCCTTTGAAGGTGCTGTAAGAGTCACCAAGCACCGACACTTTCTGGGCCATTGCCTGGGTAAAAACTACTATCAGAGCCAGTATTGGAAAAAATCTTCTCATTATCATTTTACTTTTGCATTTGGATTGGTTGAGACTACAAATTTACAAAAGAATTGAAGATTATACACCATCTTTCCCAATGTTTTTTCATACAACAAATGTTTCATTTTGTCATACCCATGAAACATTTTTGCATATAACATTGAATATTTTTCCAACAATCACCCAAAAATCGCCCGAAATATGCACAAAAATTTCCATTTTGCATAAATATCCTTCAATTTAACATTTATTATGAAACATTTGACACCAGCACTTTTTCATAACTCATCCCCATGCCTTCACTGTTTTTCACCTCAAAATTTTAAATTCGCTTTACAATTATTTCTGCCTTCTTCATCATTATTTATAACTTTGCAAGCACATATGCAAGACCAAAACATGTGACACTGTGTCACACCACATAAAAAAACACTGGAGGTACTCACGTATCCCCAGTGCACCCAAAAATCTAATTCTGTTACTATTACTAACTGTATGATAAAACAT
>CACYEC010000136.1 GCA_902773225.1 uncultured Bacteroidales bacterium | reverse complement strand
CAATTCTCTATGATATTTAATTTTAAATCGTAGATATTCTCATTGGGAGACAATTTCTCTATTATATCCACCATCCTATTAAGCAGGCCCATTGGAAATGCTCCAGATCCGCATGCAGGGTCTATAACTTTTATGGCCTTTAATTTCTTTACTATACTTTGATATTCATTATTTCTATTGGTGTCTAAAATAAAGTTAGTAGAAAATATAGAACGTACAGTTTCATTATCTCCTAAATATGCGATAAGGCTCTCATCAACCATATAGTTGACGATTTCACGAGGCGTATAGAAAGAACCACTTTGGTTTCTAGCTGTCTCTTTTGTTTCTGGGTTATAAGCTCCAAGAAGGTTCTCAAACACTTTACCTAGAAGCTCTGGATCGAGTGCGACTTGTTGCTCTTCAGGAGAGTTTTCTTCTATCGTGAAATTATACCTATTCAGAATAGATATCAATCCTTTTTCTTGTTCAAAGAACAATATGTTTGGAATGACTGCTCGATGACAATATCTACCATCTAGGAAGGTGGTGTTATTACGACTAAATCCATCGAGGTTATAAGCACGCTCTACCCCATCGATAGTTTTTGTCTTATCTAGACACTCAAAAAGGCCACCATTTAAGAATGGAACTTCTGAAAATAAATCTATAACTTCATTCTCGCTAATCTTAAATAACTCTGCATAACGATATAAAGTTTTGATGTCTTTTTTGGAACCCTTTGCAAATCTGCGTTTATTTCCATCTTCGTCAACAATTTCTCTATTAAGAGTGGCAAAGAACAAGTTCTGAAGAATTGCGTTGTAATAGTTTCCGTTAGTTTTACTAACAGGATTAAAGTCCTTCAAGATTGTATCCAGGAAATCTACATCAAAGATTCGGTGAGGTACTAATTCCTTTTGTTTAATAAACCATACAAACATGATTCGAGTTATTAATCGAATCATTTTCTTCTCAATATCATCTCTATCATCATCTTCAAAGGTTGTGTCATTAGGGAATGAAACATTGGATGATGGCTCGATTGCCCATTGGAACCATTCGAAAAGATCATTATAGAATTCTTTCGTAAGAGCTTCTACAGAGAAAGCCGAAGTGATATCTTTAAGAGTTTGCTTGCTCTCTTTTAGCTTCGTAAATTGATCAATAGCAGTTCTACAGCCTCTGTTCTCACCTAACAAATATGTATATCTTTTAGTATCAGTTGAAACTTTCTCATATTCACCCTGCTTATTGAAACCCCAAGTTTCACTAACATAGGAGAAACGAAGCACGCTCTCATCCTTACGATAGCAGAACATAAAGGCACCTGCATCCCTATTACGCCATTCTGTGAGCAGCATATCTCGAATGCCTCTACGGTTACGCTCAATGTCAACATTATCTGCAAGTTCGACTTCATAGACTGCTATTGTTTCTCCATCGGTAAGCGTAATCGTGCCAAGCCAGAAAGCTTGCTTAGACATATTACTATTTGTTTGAACCTCATAAGGATTCTCCCAAAGGTCAGCTTTGCTACCAAAGATGTCGTGTAATAACAGTTGCCATTTCTGGCGATTATATCTTGACTCAATTACTTCTCTATAGTCCATCGTTTCAGTTATTTAAATGATTCTGACAATATGATATCCGCCTCAGATTCCTCTTCAGCATGTTGGGTGTCGCGATAGTAAGCATTGTATTTATTGGCCATTGCCTTGATCTCTGCTTTGGCTTCATCAGTAGTGACTTTTGCCTTACCACCAGGTCGTTGCAAGTCTTTACTGATGCGTTGCAGGCGTTTGGCGATTTCCGTTAAGGTACCTCTTTCTGCCAATGATTTTAGCTGATTGATTTTTACCTGAGTATCTGGATCGTCATTGAATAAAGGAATGATTCTATTCAGTAGACTCACAGCAGTTGTCACCTGAGCACCAAGGTTTGAACGTTGGCGCTGATTAGCCTCTTCTTCCTGCATCTCTTTCATCTTGATGGCCTTGAACTCTTTCACTGCACGTTCTACATGATCGTGATGTTGTTTAATCCGTTCTGCCTTAGGTTCTTCTGGCGCTGCCTTGAAATAGGTTAAGGCATCGATGGATGAAAGGTCGCGAACCTGTTCATCGGATACCAGATAGAATATCTTTCGGAAGTTGGTTTTCAAGAATACCATCGTATCGCCAGAAAGCGTCACACCTTCAACTGTTCGGGATTCCCGACCAGTTCGACTACGCAAAGATAGTTTTTCAATACGCTTATATTCCTTGCGGTCTTGTTGGTACAAGGCGCGCAGTTCCTCGTAGAAAGGCAGTTCCAGATTCCTATCTTCCTCTTCCTCCTTCATACCTTGCTTGAAGAGTTTATCCAAATCCCTGTCGATGATTTCCTCTGTAGAATAAATCTGATTGTCCTCGCCAAAGGTGGTATGGAAGGTCTGAATCTTACTCAGTGAAATCTGTTTCAAATTGATTTGCTCATTACCCTGTCGTGAAGGATAGAACACATAATTATAGATGGTCCCTGATTTTGATCCGATACGGTTCACACGTCCTATGCGCTGCATCAGACGGGTGGCATTCCATGGCGTATCATAATTGATGATAATATTAGAGCGATGGAGGTTGACACCTTCAGCTAACACGTCTGAGGTCAGGATGATGTTATACTCATCTTTCTTCGTCTTCCAGTTTGCATCGAAGTTCTCGCGGATGGTTTTGAACTCCTGGTTGCGATTGTCAGAAGAGATCACCATCACATCGTCACGCTGGATGCGACGGGCCAGATAGTTGATGGTATCTACGGATTCTGAGAATATCACCAGCTTGCCATCCGGATTGCGGTCTTTCCTGAAGAGTTCATGCTTCAAGAGGTCTTCGAACTTGGCAAACTTGGAATCATCCTCATCTTTGATCAGCGCCCACTCCAGCCACATATCATCGAGCAGCTGCTGATCTTTACGGAGCATATCGATGTATTCAGGTCTAAACTGCTCACGGGAGAAAAAGGCATTCTTGGGATTCTTCTCAGCCTTTTCGTTCAGCTTCTCTTCTATCTCCTCTTCTGTCAGGCCCTTCTTGATGAGCATATTGATATCCATGTCTGGGGCAATGAAAATCTTGTCATTCTCCCACATGTCAATAAGGTTCTGATTGGCATCCTTGAAGTTTTCAAGTGAAATCTTAAAAGCTTCAAAACTACTTTCCAATCGCTTGACAAGACCATTCTTACGGATACCAGCCAAACTGCGGCTGATCGTCTCAGCATTATCATAGAGCCCAGCGGCTGCCTCAGGCTTCAGATAGGCAATGGCCTGATAGCGGGCATAGGTGAGACGTTCTTCCAAGGTCTTCATGGCCTCTACAAACAGATTAGCCATGTGGTCATTCAGTTCATACTCTTTCTTGATGGGATCTGCCACTTTAGGGAACTTTTCGACATCCTTGCTATAACGTGCTATGCCCTCAATATCAGACCTTGTACGGCGCACGGTGATTGGCTTGATGACCGTCTCGCGAACCTTCTCATACAGTCTCTTGAATTTCTTCACATCGAAGTTGGGGTCTTTCCTCAGCTTCTGGAACATCCTGACAAGCGGGGAGAAGAAGTTTGTCAGATTAGGTACGCCATCAATGGTACACTGGCGAGGATCCTGGAACATCGTAATCTGATAATAGATATCAGAAAGCGAGTTGTTCATGGGCGTGGCAGAAATCAGCATCACCTTCTTCTTATAGCCTGGGATATAGCCCGTTTCCACACGTGGCATCTTGCAAATCTCCTGCAGTTCCTTGAAAGCACCCGTCGTATGGTTACGGAACTTGTGGGCCTCATCTACCAGTACCAAGTCAAAATCATCGGCATTCCAATAGTTATAGTTCTCAGCATCAAGTATTTTACTCAGACTGCCATTAGAGACAAACTGCGTGTATTTGTCGATACCGAAGTCGCGGAAGGTCGCCTTCCAGTTCTGTTCAACGGCAGGGGGATAGACCACAAGAATCTTGGTGTTGTCGCGTCCGTTCTCTATCAGGAATTTCTTGGCAATCATTGTAGCGATGACAGTGTTTCCAAGACCCACGACATCTGCCAGGAAGAAACCATCATAACGTAGCAGTTTCTGATAGCCTTCAATGACGGCGTCCATCTGATACTCGTATTTGGTATAGCCCTCAGGCATATCGAAGGGATCATCTTGGTCAATGGCCAACACTCTGTCGCTGAAGAATTCCATCAGCATCTTGATATAGAGTTCGTAGGGCGTCACGTCGCCACCCAGATAGGTGCCCTTTATGGCCTGTTCATAGTCGACAGCCGTGATCTCAGCACCCTCGGCCTCATTCCAAAGCTTTTCAAACTCTATCTTTGCAAACTCTACGTCATCGTATTGCGTCAGTTTGACATTGAATTCGTATTGTTTGTCATTACCAATACCCAGACCATTGCCTGTCAGATTGCTACTACCTGTGATGGCAGCGCCCATGCTGTGCTGGTTATAGTTGTCTGGATAGAGGATATAGATCTTGGCATGAATCTTCTTTGAGGGATGGGCACGGAGTTCCAATTT
>CACYEC010000135.1 GCA_902773225.1 uncultured Bacteroidales bacterium | reverse complement strand
GGACATCAACTCAATGAGCATCTACGGCACACGTCCATGGAAGACCTTTGGTGAGGGACCTTTAGCCGATGCCGCCAACCCGCTGAGTGCCCAGGGCTTTAACGAAGGCAACAACTACTCCTCGAAAGATGTTCGCTACGTGCAGCGCAATGACACACTTTTCGCCACCATCATGCGTTGGCCATCAGGTAAGTCGTTCACCTTCCAAAGCCTGGGCAAGAGTTCTGAATACTACAGTGGTAAGGTGAAAAGCCTTCAGTTACTGGGTTATGGTGACGTGGAATACAGCGAAGGCATTGACGGAGTGACCGTCACTTTACCCTCGACTCACCCCAACGACATCGCACCAGTGTTCCAAATCACATTTGAGCCAGGAACAGACGCCCCTGCCACCCTTCAAGAGGTGATAGAGGGATACGAAGCTCGTTTGGCTGAGTTAACCCCTCAGGCCAGCAATAACACGGGTAAGATGAACAAGAAAGGATTAGACGCTTTCGCCCAAGCACTCACCGAAGCGCGAACCCATGTCAACGACACCGAAGCCAACCAGAAAATCATCCTCGCTTCCCTGAACGACGCCTATCAGAAGCTCCTTAACGAGGGTCGCAACCAACCTGGCGCCCCCATGGATGGTTATGAAGCCGACATCACTACCACGGGTCTCATTGAGGCCAGCAATTTCTCAGCCTCTGAGATGGGCAAGCGTTTTGGCACCCCAGAAAACTGGACTGTAGAAAACTATGCCATCCAGATGACGAACGGTGACACCAAGAACGGTATTGACAGTTATCCTGGCCATAACACCCTGATGCTGGGTCGCTGGTTGAGCGAAGAGGTTCAACCCATTGAAAACGATATCACCAACACACGCATCTACCGCACCGTTCACCTTGAACCAGGCACATACTATTTCGGAGTGCTTTACGAAACCCACTACAACATCTCGGAATCGAACTATATCTTTGCTGCCAACACCACCCTTTCCACTCAGGCTGTGGAAGAAAACAGCATTGCTTTCGCCCACAACAATGCCACCTCTGAGGGCAAATGGTTCGGCATCACTTTCTTCATCGACAAAGAGCAAGACGTGGTACTGGGTTGGCAGGTCGACCTCACCGAAGGTGCCACGGAGCAGGAGTTCCGTGTAAAGGAAGTGAAATTGCTCAGTTACGGTATGGTGAGCAACGATGCCCTTTTCAACCTCATCCAACGCGCATGGGAAACGATTGAATCGGTGAAAATCAACAACAACACAGGTTACTACCGAAAAGATGCAGCCAATGCACTGCAAGCCGCCATCGAGACCGCAGAAGAAAAGGTTGACGGTACAGAAGAAGAAGTGGAAGCCGCTTACGAGGTTCTTCAACAAGCCATCGAAGACTTCCTAAAAAACGGTAAGAACGTAGGAGGTTCACCCATAGGCTCCAACTACGAGGACATCACCATTCAAACGTTCAAAGAGTCGGAGAATTTCGCCCGCACTGAAGAGACCCAGGATGGTGGTCGTTTTGGCGAGACCCTTTACTGGACGGTGGAAAACTTCGGTTTCGACCACCAGGCCGGTATCGACAACAACCCAGGTTACGACTGCCTGCATCTGGAAGTCTGGTGGAACAGCAATGCCTTCCCTGAGCATGGATATGACATCGCCAACGCCCGTCTCTACCAAAAGGCTGAACTACCCGCAGGACGCTATTACTTTGGCGCTGCCTATTCTCCATTCGAGCCTAACGACGAGAGTTACATCTTCGCATCCGACAAAATCCTCGACTCCAAGGAAATCCCGACCCAGTCCATCGCCTACGAACAAGTGAGCGTGGCGCCTCGAGACGGTTCTTTTCGTGGCATCAACTTCACACTTGAAGAACCCACCACCGTTTATCTGGGATTCCAAGCCGACTTCAGCAACTCCCAGACCAACAACGTCCGCGTGAAGGCCGTGAAACTGCTTTATTATGGTGAAATCACCTACTCCAAACTGTCTGCACTTATCGCATCTGTTGAAGAGCAGATGGGCGAAGTGAAAGTGAACGAAAACACAGGCCATTACTCTGTTGAAGCCTATAATCATCAGTCTGAAATTGTGGTTTCCGCCAAGGCTGTGACAGAGGACGCTGGCTACGATGCCATCAGCGAGGCATACAACACCTTGAGCGAGGCATTGGCTGACTTCTTGCAGAACGGGCGCAATCCAGGTGGTGAGCCAGAAAAACTCAGCGCCGTTGATATCACTGAAGAGAAACTGCACGAAGGATCGGGGTTCAGCCGTGAGGACCAAAGTGTCACCACTCGTTTCGCCAAACCCGCATACTGGACAGTTGAGAACTTCAGTATCCCCAATGGAGGCGACGGCACCAAGCAGGGACTTGACAAATACCCAGGCTACGACTGTCTGATGCTCGGCATCTGGGGCGACCGTGGCAACAGTCAAGAGGGTGACTTGAGCAATGCCCGTATTTATCAGACAGTGCATCTTGAAGCCGGCCGCTACTATTTCGGCAATACCTTCCAGACACGATACAACCTCTCGAAGGCTTACCTCTTCGCCGCTTCAGAGCCACTTCCTACAGAAGACATAGAGACTCAGTCCATCGCTTGGCTCAACATTGCCAACGGTGGTGCAAGCAGCACTTTCAATGGCATCTTCTTCACGCTCAGCGAACCTCAGGATGTTTGTCTCGGCTTCCAGGCCAATCTGGCTGAGGGAGCAGGCGAACAGGAGTTCCGCGCCGACCAAGTTGTGCTCTACGGCTACAACATCGAGCCCAATATCATTGAGCTCAACAAGACGGATGACACAGACGCCCCAATAGAGATTTATTCACTACAAGGCATCCGCCTGCAGCAAGTACCACAACATGGTGTGTTTATTGTGAAG
>CACYEC010000134.1 GCA_902773225.1 uncultured Bacteroidales bacterium | reverse complement strand
TTTGTCATAAAATTATTGGTTAAAGATTTCGCATGACAACCCCTACCACCGGCAGCTTGGAGCGAACCATCGTAGGATATTCCAGCTCTACATTGAACATATGGAGAATCCTATATATATTGCTTTTCCCATGATACCCCGTGCGAGACATGATTTCTTTAATGCTGTAACCGGCATTGTACATGTTGATGACCATTCTGTATTTCTTCAGTTTCTTCTCATGAAACTTGTCGGATAGCAGTTCTGCCTGGAAATCATCAAAGGCAGCTTGGCCTTTTGCAACTGTCATGTTTGCAATGGCTCTAAGTGTATTTTGGGTACTCACCTTTGGGAAAAGCTCATCCGAGGTATCTAATGAGTCTTTCAGGGAAATAATTCTGATATTCTTGCTGGAGCAAAGTTTTAGGAAAAACATCAGGTCTGTGAAATTGCAGAAAGCATTGTCAAACGAAACCAGGACTGCCGTATCATTGTTATTCAATGTACCAATGAAGGACTTCCATTTTTGACGGTCACCATCATCCTTCTCGTCATAGTAGATGGACGAGCAAGGCATTTGCTTCATTGACAAAACAAAATTTTCCAAATGCTCAATATAATAAGCGGTATTTATATAACCAACATACTCCATAACAATGAAATATTCATTTAAAATCACGGCAAAGGTAATACATTTATTTTAATAAACCCTTTTATTTAGTGAATTTAACGCATGTTTGAGCATTTTGAAATGCAATTTGGTTCTATTTGGTTCTACTTCTCAACAAAATGATACCAATAATTAAAATAATTAGCATATAAAACAAGATTTTGAGGAATTTATTGTAATTTTGCACCCCAAAAGAAATAAAGTTTTATTATGAAGAGAAGAAAACAAACATTAAGGATGCAAATTGTACCCAACATCACTTCCTATGGGATTGGGGTAAAGAACGTGCTTCACCAAACTCTTTTGCCCTTAATAATCGCTTGCTTCATTTTGCCAGCATGTCTGTCATGTTCCAGTGAGGAATCCCTAAATTTCAGGTCTGCCGATGAAGCATTAAAATTCTATCAGACCTACCTTGGCAAACTGAAAGAAATGAAAACATCAAACACTTCCACCTTTTATAAAGAGGCAAACAAGTGGAAGCAGACATCTGATACGGTCTATCATTATCTTATGAAGGATTCTGTTTTTCTGAAAGATGACCATTGTGCGAATAGATTCACAGCAATCCACGACTCAATCCGTTTTGAGTTTCTCCGTCTGACAGAAACATGGCGGTATTCCTATGCGGACGTGCTTTTAATCAAAGAACAGACATCTGCGTTCCATGATGACAAGGAACTCCAAGAAGCCGTAAGCGAAGCACAACCATTATTTCTGAAGCTTGACAGCATCCCGCTGATAGAGGGTGATAAGGCAGTCATTCTTCTCAATTATAGGAAATTGCTTAAAGACACCAAACTGAAAGGAATCAACACGAAAAGTGACATGCTTGACTTCATTGGCAAGGAAGACATCATGTTTCGTTCATTCCTGACCCACCTATATGATATGGACAAGGAACCACTGGCCGATATTACGCAGGAAACTGAAAGTATTTGCCGGAACATCTTCATTGCCGCAAAAGAGGGTAAGATTAAAGCCCGCGATGCTATGGTATATATGTCGATGCGGACAGTAAGAAGATTACTACAGAACTCTACAGCTTGCATTGCAGACATTAATCATCAGCAAATGAAGAGCAAGGCACAAGGGAATGCCTATCTGTGGATGATAATACAGCCTTTCATTAGCATTGATCAATTTTCTATAGCCACGCTCACACCACAAGAACGTAGCCAGTTCAACTATGTCATATCGCAACTGCCCAAGTCCGTGAAGTTTGCCAAGACATTCGATATTGACCAAAGAGCGTTGAACTACTTACTTCCACAGCAATTGCTGAAAATGTATGTACTCACATTATAATTTATATCACTATGATTAAAGAAGAAGTAACCAAATTTATGGCATT
>CACYEC010000133.1 GCA_902773225.1 uncultured Bacteroidales bacterium | reverse complement strand
TTCCCTGGGTTATTATTACTATTACGGCAACCAGTACATCAAGAAGAACTACGAGCAAGCCCGCATCTACATGGAGATGGCGGCTTCATTAGGTGTGGTTGATTCTTACTCTTTGCTTTCCGAGTTCTACCGTGATGGCATAGGTGGTCCCAAAGACCTGCAAAAGGCTGAGGAGTATCTCATGAAATCGGTCGGCATCGAAACCGAGGAATCCGTTGAAGAAGAATAGGGGTTTCTGCTCTCATGAGTTAGCGAATTAATGAAATTCACATTTACTTCTTTTGAACTAATAAAACGAAGAAACAATATGAAACAGCAGTATGCAGTCATTGTGCTTTTCGCGTTGTTCTTGGCGTCAGGGCTGACCAGTATCGACCGTTATCGCACGGCGAGGCGGATGGTGAATGAGGATATGGACAGGGCTTTGGCCATCACCATGAAAGAACAACAGAGCGAGGTCATCAGTCTCGACACTGTCCGCGCTTTCAACAGTCATTTGCAAATAGCCGAACTGCGGGGAAAAGCCACTTTGGCCGTTGATGCTCGAAGCCGAAAGTTCAAGGCGTACGCCCAATGCTCCGAAGCCACCATTTTCAGCATGTCCGACCAACGGCCAGCGGCGCTCTTGTGGACACTGACTTTGTTGTGGGCCATGTTCACTTTGTATCGAAGGACTCGGACGCTATTACCAGTTCCAGTAGTAGGAGTAAAGAGTTATGGCGGGCTGTTTTTTTCAGAAAGTGAGCATCGTTTTTATACATCCAGCGGAAACGGGGTGCAGTTGACTCCCATGCAACACCAGTTGATGGAGATGTTCTATCATGCACCGGCATACACGCTCACTAAAGCTGAAATATGCACTGCCCTCTGGCCAGGAAAACCTGATGCCAGCGAGACACTCTACACACTCATCAAAAGACTGAAACCCGTTGTGGAGCAACATTCCGACCTGAAAATTGAATCTGACCGAGGAAAGTCATACAGACTGACAATCAGGTAATTGGAAACTGACATCAATTCTGACAGAAAAATGTCAGACAAATGTCAGGCTGTTTTTTCGCTCCGTTGACGCGATTGTTGTTAGCTTTGCCCGAAAAACGAGCAAAGCACAATGAAACGAACAACTTTTTCAAAACTCAACACCTGCACGGCATGGCTCGTCTTTGCCATTGCTGCCGTGATTTATTGCCTGACCGTAGAGCCGACAGCCAGTTTGTGGGACTGTCCAGAATTTATTGCCTGTGGTTACAAATTGGAGATTGGTCATCCACCTGGGGCACCAGTCTTCATGTTGTTGTCCAACGTCTTCTCACAGATGGCAGGCGATACAGCGCATGTCGCGTTGATGGTCAACATTCTGTCCGCGCTCTTGAGCGCAGGTTGTATCTTTTTCCTCTTCCTCACCATCACTCACCTTGTTAGAAAATTAGTCTCTCCTGCAGCCGCTATCATCACTATCCCACAAGTCATCAGTGTTGAGGCTTGTGGAGTGGTGGGCGCTTTGGCATACACTTTCAGTGACACGTTCTGGTTCTCTGCCGTAGAAGCCGAAGTCTATGCTTTCTCCAGTTTCCTGACAGCCCTGATGTTTTGGTTGATTCTGAAATGGGAAGACGAGGCCGACACACCGCGAGGTGAACGCTGGATCATCCTCATTGCCTATATCACAGGGTTGTCCATCGGTGTCCACTTGCTCTGTCTGCTCTGCTTGCCGGCGATGTCGTTTGTGGTTTATTTCCGTATGGCTAAGCGAGTCACCAGGATGGGGATGATCAAGGCATTGGTGGCAGGGGGACTGATTGTGGGCGGCATTCTCTATGCCCTCATTCCTGGTGTTGTGAAAATGGGAGGTTGGTTCGAACTGCTATTCACCAATACGCTGGGTTGCCCTTACCATACAGGCCTTATTGTTTACCTCATTCTCTTGGTTGTCGGACTTGTCATTGCATACTATAAAACACGGCGCAAGGGAGTCAAGTTGTCGTTGGCATGTCTGTTGATGATACTGGCAGGCTATAGCAGTTATGGAGTCATTTTCATCCGTGCCAACGCGCTGCCAATGATGTGTGAGAACGCGCCCGACAACATCTTTTCGCTGGGCAGTTACCTCAACCGTGAGCAGTATGGATACACACCGCTTCTTTATGGGCCAGCTTACAGTAGTGAACTAGACTTTGAAACGAAGGGCAACTACCAAGTGGTGAAGCATCAACAGGGGAAGCCTATTTACAGGCCTTCAGCCGACTCTGCGAAACGCCAATATGAGGTGGTCCGCCACGACATACAATATGTGTACAAGGACAACATGTATTTCCCGAGGATGCACTCCGTGCGTCACGCCAAGGCTTACGAGCAGTGGATGGGAGGTGTCAGGAAAGATGGGCGTTTGCCTACCGCCAGAGAAAATCTGCGTTTTTTCTTAACCTATCAGGTGAACTTCATGTACTGGCGTTACTTTCTGTGGAACTTTGTAGGACGTCAGAACAATATACAAGGAAACGGTGAAGTGGAGCATGGCAACTGGATTACAGGCTTCAGATTTATCGACGACCAGATCTTAGGGTGTGACACGTCGAAACTTCCCAGTGACTTGGCAAACAATAAAGGACGCAATGTCTTCTATGCTTTGCCCCTCGTACTTGGGTTGTTGGGTATAGTCTGGCAATGGAGAAGAGGGCGTGAAGGCAGAAGGCAGTTGCTGATTGTCATGCTGTTGTTTGTGATGACTGGGTTAGCCATCGTGGTTTATCTGAATCAGACACCTCAGCAACCGCGAGAGCGCGACTATGCCTACGCAGGTTCCTTCTATGCCTTTGCGATATGGATAGGTGTTGGAACAGGGACAGTCATCGCCATGATGAGGAAATTGTTCAAGGGTCGTAAACTTGTAGCAACCATAGCTGGAACTGTCATTTGTCTGTTGGTACCGTTGCAGATGGTGAGCCAGACATGGGACGACCATGACCGTTCTGGACGTTACACCTGTCGTGATTTTGGTGCCAACTACCTTGAGAGCATGCAGAAGGAAGGATATCCTATCATCTTAACTAACGGTGATAATGACACCTTTCCACTTTGGTACAATCATGAGGTGGAGGGTGTGCGCACTGACACCCGCGCCTGCAACTTGGAATATCTGCATACCGACTGGTATATCGACCAGATGAAACGTCCTGCCTACGATTCACCTCCTTTGCCTATCAGTTGGCGACACGACGACTACCAAGAGGGTAGGAGAGAGGATGTGCTGGTGCGTCCAGAACTGAAAGACGAGGTAAAGACGTTCATAGCACAGAACCCTGAAGAGGCCAAGGAACTGTTGGGTGACCAACCGTTCGAATTGAAGAACATCATCGACAAATGGGTGCTCAACGACCGCGAAGAGATGCAGTGCATACCCACTGATACTGTCACCATCAGTTCGGACAAGGGCGAGATGGTCATCTCGCTGAAGGATGTGAAGCGACTGTTCAAGAGCGACTTGATGGTGTTGGAGATGTTGTCGAAAGCGGATTGGAACAGTCCTATCTATATGTCAATCAGTATGGGGTCGAGCATTCTTCCGTTCCTTCGCGACCATCTGGTGCTGGAAGGGCTCGCTTATCGCATTTCTCCAACGGCCGAAGGGCAACGGGTGAATGTGGATCGTCTTTACGACAACATCATGCATCGCTTCCGCTATGGTGGTCTCAACAAGAAGGGCATCTATGTGGATGAAGACGTGATGCGTATGGCTAATGCTCATCAGATGGTCATGAGCGTGCTGATCGACTCGCTGGTCCAAAAGGGAGACATGGAAAGGGCTTTGGCGGTCTGCCACAAGTGGAAGCAGGAAATGCCACAGGAGAACGTGCCTTACATCGAAACGGCTCTTTCCATGGCACGCTGTTTTTACCTCACTGAACAGCAGCAACAGGCTGACGAGATTGTCTGCAACTTGTTGCTAAGGGCCGACGAATGGCTCTCTTGGATAGAGACCATCAGACCTTCGCGCAGAAATGGTTCTCTTCATTCCTTCTATGCATGGCTGCAGAACATGGAACAGGCACTCGCCTTGGCGCAGCAATTCGACAGATCCGAAATCCTTCAACAGTATTACAAGCAGTATGAACTCCATATCCAACAAATCCAACAAAACTGACAACCTTATGAAATCCAATCGTAAGCATTTGAATGACTCATCGGCACCATCCGACAATTCAGATTGCCGTATGACCTTTGTCCGTTATACGCGCCGAATGATCATTGCGGCGGCGTGTCTCCTGATTGTAGTCGGTTACATCCTGATGTCGGGCCCAGGAAACACTGAGCAGGCTTTTAATCTCGACATCTTCTCGACCACCAGGATTGTCGTCGCCCCGATGCTATGTCTCGCTGGCTATCTGTTGATTGTCGTCGGAATACTTTGGAAGGATTGAGGGGAACACCCCAATCACTCCCTTCATATAGATGGGAGGGGAGTATCATCATGATGATTAGAGGGAGGAGTACCAACTCCTCCCTCTAATCTTATATTCAGAATGTCACGCTTCATGCATTATGTTCATTCCAACCTACAGAAGCTGAACCGTCTCTTACTGCTTCACAAGCTTGCCGTCCTCCATGACATACAAGTTGTCGGTCAGCGCATCCACCATGAACTTCTGGATGATGGACATGAATATTGATAATTGTTTATCAATAAGTTCCCTAGCCCACTCTCCTTTCCAATCAAACCCTGGATATCTTTGATTGTCGCATACGTTTAAGACATAGATATGTCCCCGATATTTGTGTATGACGGTTCTGAATACTTCCACAATATGTTCGGTGATGTAGTCTTTCAGTTCGTCATCTGATAAAAAAAGGTCATAAGAGGTAAATCCTGACCAACCTTCACCACCGTAAACTATAGCCAGCCTATATATCCCAATATTAATCTGATAAATCATATAGGGTATTACTGACTGCAAGCCCAAGAAATCTTTAACCGGTATATTACCGTTTACCCCAGACTCTTTTACAAGTTCCAACAAATTCTCTGTATTCATATCACTTCAAGCCGTTTGAGGTTCTCCAATCCATTTCTGCATGACTGGCTGGATCATAAAACACATGATTGTATTTTGCCCTTTTCAACAAATCCAGTTCTTCACCAGCTTTACTCCAATCAACAACTCTACCATTAGGATAAACATATTGAGTAACCTTTCCACTAACAATATCAGAAATGTTTGCATTTAGCATTTTTTCTATCTGTTTTATAGCATTATAATATTCCCAAATTGGGGCAACGCCAGAAGACAAGCCTGTCTGCTGTTCCAATAGCATAAAATCAGTTAATGTCGGCCTTCATCTATTCTCACTGGCTCTGTTATCTTCCTCATAGCATCAGCAGGTATCCTTGCCTTGTCTGGAAGGCCAAATCTCCTTGCCCATGAAGCATACATATTGATAAGCAGATTGTCGCTGTAATTGCCGAACCTTCCCATGAAAGTGGTATAAGGATCCCAAATAGTTCCATTATCTATAGCGGTACTTACAGCATCCTCTACTGGAAATAGGACTTTATTACCAACGGTGTTGACAAGCTTTTCGGTAACTCCGTATGGATTCCAGTAACCAGGATTGGTCAAGTCTGTTAGAATCCTGCCCAACGGGTTATCATTTGGGTTCCAGCCCATGGCAGTTTGAGCCAGCTGTCCAATGCCATCACTCCAGCTGCTGTATGGTGTGAAAGTGCGGGTTGCCAAATCCATAGTTCTACCTCCAATTTCTGCTTTTGCAATAGCTGAGAGTGTAGCCATTGCCGTAGGCCGTCGGTTCTTGATTTCAGTCCGCGCCGCTTTCCTGCGCTTCTCCTCTTCGGTCAGGGGCGGTGTGGTGTAGCCCATAGAAAGGTTCCTGTCATAGGTGTAAACAGGGTTGCCATTGATGTCGTACCTCGTCACGTACTTCCTCGGTGCTGTCACGACAAGTTCTATCGGCAAGCCATTAGAGTCATAGCCTAATAGGTTCGTACCTTGTGGATAGGGCAAAAAAACAGGGTTATTCTCCATTTTGGATTTCAAATCAGCCATCTCCACCAGTGTTTTCCTTTTCTTACCTAACGTGAGGTTCCCGCATGCGCAAGATATTCGGATAGTCCGTCGTCCGTGCCGTCCACGGAAAAATTGAACTGCGCCTGAAAAGAATCTTTTTACCAGCTCGCGACTATATGCAAATTCAATTGGGTGAAAATGAATGTTTAAAGCAATCTCATGTCTTACAATTCTATATTACTCAATGCATATAGAGGGACAATGTCCACGTGCCGCTGCTCGAAATTGTCTTTAGGGTCGTAGTGGTCAAACCGACCGAAGTTTTCAAGCGATGTCCTTATGGCTTCGTGCAACTTACGCTTTCTCATGAAGATCCACAGGCTCTGCATACTTCCCTGTGTGCTGGCCTTCACTTCTACGGGAAGAACTTTACCGCCTCGCACTCTCAGATAGTCCACTTCTGCATTGCTTCCCTTTTCCGTGTTCTGCCAATAGTGCATCTCTGGCTTCTGGAAACAGTCGCGATACTTCTTCATTTCCAGCCCAGCGAACATCTCTGAAGTGCCACCCTTGTTTACCAAATCCACGTCAGACGCAGTCAAGATTTCGGCAGCAGGGATGTCGAGCATGGTCAGCATCACTCCCAAGTCGAAGAACAGATATTTCACATAACTGTTGTTCTCCTCTGCTCCGAGAGGTACGCCTGTGCCGTCGGTGTGCT
>CACYEC010000132.1 GCA_902773225.1 uncultured Bacteroidales bacterium | reverse complement strand
TCATCAATATACCACATAGGGCATGATTTCGATTTCTTAAAACACTTTACAGCCTTAGGATATGTCTTATTTATCCTTATCTGTACTTTCTTCGCATCTTGAGCGAGACCATCGTACATTTCTTTCCATGTCATTGACGGTAAAATCATGTGCTTTATTTCTTACCTGTTAAGAATTGAATCAAATATATCTTCAGGTTCATCACCAATATCAAAGACGCCCATATTCTCATGATAAAAGACGCCATCCTTATAGGTAATTCTTGTAAAAGCGTGTGTATTCCAACCAATGCTGATACTGCACATTACCCATAAGTTTTCTGAATCTGTCTTTCCAAACTTTAATATTGTAGATTCTCCTAAGTCGTTCTTACAGAAAACCTTACCTTCTGCCAAATTCGACATGTATGTATCCAGCGGTTTATCTGATACTTGTTGCGGACAATATGGAAATTCCACAGGATGTTTCCAATCTAACTGAATCGCATTTGGCGTTAACGACTGAGTTTTCAATGGTTCTCTTTCACTTGTTTCTTCAACGTAATCTTCCGTTGTCATTGGAATACTTGGCTCAATATTCCTTAATGGAGTACCAAAACCTGTTTTCCGCTCTTGAAACACCCATTCGCCAAGGCTACCACCTTTGGACTTTGGATGTTCTTTAGCCCAATTCGTCAAACGCTCCAATGATGCACGAGCTTCTTCTGGTGAAACGGCTCGCATCCAACTGAAATTAGGGTCAATTCTTTCATGCCCTCTCAATACAGAAGGGTCAGCAAGGAACACCTCAATGTTTCCGCAAAGATTCTCGATTCTGGCTCGTGTAATAGGATTGTTCAAGGCATTCTCCAAACGTGTGAGCCATCGCAGATTTTCAGGACGATTGTTTCGACGATTAGTGTCGATGTGGTCAACCACATGCTGGTCTGTTGGAGGATTTCCAAGAAAAGCGAAAGCAACTATTCTGTGAACCCGTTCCCCTGCGATTTCCATGTAACCAGTTTTTTCGTTAGGTTTGCCAAATGTCCAGACATTATCATCCTTTCTGACACGCATCCCCTCACGTTGATGACGCATCACAGCACCATTGTCACGAGCCGAATAATGCTCTCCTTTGTAGATGCAATCCTTGACTTCTTTAAAATCTTCAGTGCTAACCATATTCCTAAAACTACTTACCATATATACGTTGATACTCACTTAATGCTGTTTCATAGCCACAATGAGCTGACATCAATAAATAGTCTTTAGATGCTGTACGGTTTCCTTTTTCCTCCTCAAGAACAGCCATACCATATAAGTGTACGGCAAAGGTGCGAAGAACAGTTTTCTTAAATGAATCTGTCACGGTAAAACGCTCTTTCAGTAGTTGAGAACGAGTAATCCCAAAATATTCAAGGTATTTTTCCATACCCTTATTGTATAAGTCAGATGCCATCAGTTGTTTATTCAATTTTACATAACAATTTGCCATATCACAAAGTTGACCTCCTTGACTTCCCAAATCTGCAAGTTTTGTATAGTAAGCCATCGCTTTCTCGTATGCTCCTATCGCCTCTTTGTATTGGCTGAGATTGCGACAAGCCATGCCTTGTGAACTTCGCAATATAGCAGCAATATTATCAGTTAGATTGTTTTTGTGAATAGAAAAACACTCTGATGCATTCTCATTCAGTTCTTCCCATTCTTCAAGATTCATCAAAATGATATTTTTTTTAAGATAAATCATTGGCGACACTTCTCTACCAGTGATATACTTCCAATTGGATCTTAGGGAATCTATTATTTCAAGAGCATTCATGAAACGCCCCTCATCAATAGCCGAATCTACTTTTTGTATTAAGACTTCCTCTATCAAGTGATATATCGCCTCCTTTTGCTCTACAGTTAGAGTATCGGTTATAGCATCTATCTTTTCCTTTGCACTTACCTTATCATCACTTTGGGCATTAGCGAAGTCTATTACAAGTGAGGTGATACATAATAGCAGGATTCTTTTCATATTTCTCTACCCTTATTCGTGTCGGGCACAACTGTTATTTGGTTTATGATTGTTTCCTTTTCATTATCTCAATTCTCTTCTTCTTGCACAAACCCAATCCTGCGACGAGGCTTGGGTTCCTTGGGTTGCAACTCTGCGAGCGCATCGCTGATAGCCTCAAGTTGGGCACGTGTCATCTCATTGATGTCATTCTGGTCGGCTAACGTGTCATTCATATCCGTGCGTAACTGCTTGATTTCTGCACGGATTTGCTCAAGTTGCAACTGCGTATTGCTGACGATGAGCAATGCTTCCTGCATCTGGAAGAAAGCACGCATAATGTTGATGTTGGCCTGTACGGCAATCTCTGACCTTAGCAATCCAGACAGCATGGCTATACCCTCTCGTGTAAAAGCGAATGGGAGATAACGATTACCTCCTCGTTTGTTTGAGGTGATTTTTTTGCACCCCAAAGTAACACCGTCATTGTTTGAGGTGAAATTTTTGCACCTCAAAGCATCGTACTCCTCTTTGGTGAGCTCAAACATGAAGTCATCAGGGAATCTCTCGATGTTGGCTCGAACTGCTCTTTTGAGATTCTTGGTTTCAACTTTGTACATTTCTGCGAGGTCAGAATCCAACATCACCCTGCGCCCTCGAATCACATATATCTTGCTTTGTATAACCTGTAAGTTGTTCATATTGGTAATCTTTTAGTTTCCGTCTGCGAAGGTACGACATTTTTTTCATTCCGCCAAACGAAAGTTACACTTTCTACTTCTCTATCGTTCAGTAGTTAATGGTTATGGTTATTGTTTTCTTGATTATTCTGGCTATTGCGATAATTCAGCCGACTCTGGAACATTCGCTCCTTGATACCTCCCTCTTTCACAAAGCGGTTCTGCATCGTT
>CACYEC010000131.1 GCA_902773225.1 uncultured Bacteroidales bacterium | reverse complement strand
GTCGAGCCAATACTGATACCATTTAGATTCAACCTCAGCAGGGTTGTACTTGCTTGCTAATTCCATTTAGTGTTGTGTAGTGAGAATAATAGTTTTGAAATTTCATGCAAAGTTACAAATAAAACGTGCAAAAATGGAGAAAAAAACAAAAAATATCGTGTATTAGCAGAAATCTATATATATTTGCAAAGAAGAAGGTGAATGGGGTTGGATTATCAGGCTTGATGAATACCCCACCCCTACCCCTCCCCTTAAAGGGGCGGGGAGTCTTAGAGATTAACCTCCCCTTACGGGGGGGAGTCTTGAGAAAGGAGCGGGAATATTTTGAGATGGACACCCCACCCCGGCCTGCGGCCACCCCTCCCCTTAAAGGGGCGGGGAGTGTTAGAGAGAACTAAAAAACAAGATAACTATTATGAGAAGAAGATTTATTCAAAACATGTTGACAGCATTTTTGCTGATGATTTGTTCCAGTGTTGGAGCCACAGAAAGTGCCACGCGTATAGTTGTTCACAACGGCGTGGAATTTGTCAAGGCCTTGGGCAGCAACCGCACCGTAGTGATAGCGTCTGGCAGTCATATCAATTTGACCGATGAGATTTTCGAAAATGAACAGGCAGACCAGTTGAATATCAAGAACATCGAACTCATACAGAAACCAGGTAAAAACGGTTTGCTGCAGTACAGTTATGAGTTTGATGGAGCAGAGTTTCACATCGCCTATATGAAGAACCTGACCATCGAGGGCGAGGGGGTCACCCGTCCCGTCATTCAGGTTCGCCCGCGCTACACCTACATTCTGAGTTTTGACCATTGTGAGAACATCACGCTTCGCAACCTGGAGTTGGGTCATACCGATGAGGGCAACTGCATGGGAGGTGTGGTCCAATTCCTCGACTGCAAGAAGATTGAGGTTGACAACTGTGACATGTACGGCTGTGGCACAGAGGGTATTGCGGCGACCGACTGCGTTGACTTGCAATGCGATCGTAGCATCATCCGCGACTGCTCTTACTACATCATGACCATGACTAATGTGAAAGGCAAGATCAATTTCAACGAGTGCCAGTTTCTCCGCAACAAAGAATTCAATCTGGTCAATGCCGATGTGAACTGTTCTAAACTGAACTTCATCAAATGCTTGTTCAAAGACAACCGCGGCCTGTTGTTCAATGTGAAATGTCCAGGTTTGCTCGACCACTGCACGATCATCCACAACTACGATATGGGCGACATCGAGGAGTTCGAGAACCGTGGTTCCGACATCACTCAGGACGGTGACCGAGTTTATACCGGTGATGTAGAAGATGAGTATGAAGATATAGACCGTGGTGATTACACCATCAATTACCCCGACTATTGGAAAGCCGACTACGACGAGAGCAGAACACCTCTGAAATACTATCAGTGGCAGGGCGAGTATATGAAGCAACCCCTCCGTATGGCCGTGTGCCAGCGTGGTCATGTGTTTATCGGTGAGGCCCTGCTTGGAGAAGGCTCCGCATACCCCATCGCAGTCCGTGGTCTTTCGGACATGGACGATGATGTGACCTTCAGTCTTCTCAACAGCGAAGACCCCACCGTCATCGACATGCAGTTTACAGGAAAAGTGAGCGAGAGCGGTTTCAATGGTAATGACGCCTCTTCGCTCAAACCCGTGAAAATGAAGAATGTCAAGGGCGCTCCCCGTTTCTCCCTCACTCGCAACGAGAATGGCTTCGCCAGTCCTTGGCACAAGAACAATATCCACAACTTCGACGGCAAAGACGGTGATGCCGCAGGCAATTACCAGTACGTTGGGCCACTCGACAAGCAGGGTGTCTTTGAACTGTGGCGCGGTAAGGACGGCGACATGGACAACTTCACCATCAACATCACGTGCAAGCAGGGTGCTTACCAGTATGAGAATTCTTTCTCCGCCCGTCTGTACAACCACCAGTTGTACTTCAACTTGGCGAGAGGTAGCAGCACTTATGGTGAATATATCCTGCGCATCCGTTTCTACGAGGGTTTCATCACAGTGACTTGTGTTGAAGGAAGTCCAGATGGAGTAGTTCCCTCAAACATCACGTTGGAAGGCATCTACTTTGAGGTGCCGAGCGTAGGTTAGAAAACCACAACAAAGCCCCGCCAAAAATTTGGCGGGGCTTTGTTCAGCTTCAGGATTTGCTGATACAGGAAGGCTTCGTATATATGTTGTCAGACCTTCTTTTTTGTTTTATTTGCCACCCATCTCAACTCACCATCGCAACAAACTAACTTCAACATGCGCCTGTGTTTTCCAAGCGCCCACTTCAATTATTGATAACAATTAGAGGTAGAATCTATCATCAGCAGAAAAAAAATGTCCTTTTCAGGGACATGGGAGGGGGGCAATGTAAACGATAACGTCACGACAGTAAGGGAAAATGAGCAAAAAGAGGAAAATGGGAAAAAAGTGAAAGAAACGTAAAAAAAAGCCCTAATCTTTGGTGGGATAAATGAAAAATGCTAATTTTGACGAAAATCCGAAACGTAGGAAGTTCAGCCAGCTTTTAAAAGGCAATCATGGTATGTCAACATCCATGAAGATTGTCAGGCAACCTTCACAAGCGGAGATTTTTGATACTTATTATATTTACTAATTCTAAAAGAGAAACAATTATGACAAAGAAATGGGTATGCCCGGTTTGCGGGTATGTACATGAGGGCGACACCCCTCCCGAGAGATGTCCACAGTGCAAGGTACCAGGCAGCAAGTTCAAGGAAGTAGAAGAGAACAAAGGTTTGAACTTCGTTACCGAACACGTAGTAGGAATAGCAAAGGAATGCACCGACGAGTTCATTCTCCAGGGTCTTCACGACCACTTCAATGGTGAATGCTGCGAGGTAGGAATGTATTTGGCAATGGCCCGTCAGGCAGACCGTGAGGGCTATCCCGAAATCGCAGAAGCCTTCAAGCGGTATGCGTTTGAAGAGGCCGACCATGCCTCTCGTTTCGCCGAGTTGCTTGGTGAGGTGGTATGGGACACCAAGACCAACGTAGAGAAGCGGATGTTAGCCGAGGAAGGCGCTTGTGCAGGCAAGATGGAAATAGCCAAGAAAGCCAAGGAGTTGGGTTATGACGCTATCCACGACACCGTTCACGAGATGGCGAAGGACGAGGCCCGTCATGGTGCTGGTTTCCAAGGTCTGTTCAACCGCTACTTCAAGGATTAGTCATTAGGGAAGTCCTAAATATCCCGAATTTTGGTATTTTCACATTTAGAATAGGATTGCACCGACAGCGGTGCAATCCTTTATCTATCACATCAAAAAAAGACAATATGTTAAGGAGGACGATAGCGACATTAGCCATCACGTTGATATCATGCCATGTCATAGCCCAGAACGGCGAGGACAATGCACATCTCATCAATGTCTTCGGAAAGAACGTGACGGAGAAGAAGGCCGCAGTAGAAAAGAAAGCCGAAGTGCCCAACACCCCATCATCAGAGAAAGTGCATGTATCCCCAAAGCCGAAGTCAGTGTCGTTTCAATCCCATTCAAATATCGACTCGACTTCCATCCCCAAGATGCCAGTGCAATCCGACAACCCCGTGTTGCTGTATCCAGAAGATGAGAACGCCCAGATGGTAGCCAACCTTCGTTATGATGACGCCATCCGCCGGCTGAATGACGAAATCGCCTCTCTAAGACGCAAGAAACAAAGCACTACAGACGCAGAGTGTTTGTTGCGCTATGCGAAGAACGGTCAGTCGTACATGAAAGGAACCGACCAAGTGCTGGTCATCGACTCCATAGTTGTGGATAAGAAAAGCCTGCTCAATCACTACAATCTGAATCCGGATTTAGGCAGTTTCTACTATCAAGTAGAGCAGGATTTCAGTGTTTGCTACCAAACGGAACGAGGCAACAAAGTCTATACATCCCTGCCCGACAGTGATGGTGTGCTTCAATTGACGGTGTTCAACAACGATGAAGGGGGCCTTTCCTATCCATCGACCTTGACAGGCATGGAAACCGACGGTGACCAGAACTATCCATTCATGATGCCAGACGGCCAGACACTTTATTTCTCCGCTCGCAGTAGCCAGGGTCTTGGCAATTACGACCTTTATGTCACTCGTTTAGACGACGGACACCATTTCTTCAAGGCGGAGAACCTTGGATTTCCTTATAACTCGTACGCCAACGACTACCTGATGGTGATAGACGAGACCTATAACATCGGAATGTTCGCTTCCGACCGTTACCAACCCACCAACAAGGTTTGCCTTTACTTCTTCGTTCCCAACAAGAGCCGGCAAGCCTATGACTACGAAACGGAAGACCACGAGTTAATCCGTCAGGCATCGTCTTTACGCAGTATCTCCACCACCCAAGGCGACGCCTCGGCATTGAAGTCAGGCCAGCGGCAGTTGTCGTTGATGCGTCAGTCAGTTCGCCAAAACCTTGTTCGCCATGACTTTGAGTTTGTGGTCAACGACAATCTGACGCTTTACAGTTTAGACGATTTCACGAATGCCAATGGCCGTAAGTTGGCAGAGCAATGGCTTCAGAAGAAGAAGAACTTAGAATCGTTGGAGAGTCAACTTGATGATTTACGCATGGACTATCATCTCAGCAATGAGCAGAAGCGCGGAGAACTGAAAGCCAAGATTGAGGGTTTGGAGGGCAGAATTCCTCAATTGCGAGTGGAGGTGCATGAGGTCGAGAAGGAAATACGGAGGGTTTTGCATTGAACGTTGAACACCCCACCCCGCCTTTCAGGCACCCCTCCCCTTAAAGGGGCAGGGAGTGTCAGTCGTCGAAGGGTGGTTGAAACTCGTGGGTGATGACGAGTTTGTCGCACTGTGGTTTGAGTGAGACATCCAAGACGTTGGCAATGAGTGCGATGCAGATGCTTGCGAAACGGTCGAGTAGTTCGTCGTGCAGTTCCTTGTGTCTTGCGGCCTTGATGTCGGCTAATACCATGAGTTGTTTGAGTGCCTTTCCCGATACATTTGACAGCGACTTCATATTGTCGAAGTCGATATTTGGCGTGAACGTCTTGGACAGGATGTGGTTTTGCAGCCATTCTATTTCTTTCTGCTTGTTTTCGGGTGCGTTGTCCCATGTGAGATACGACGCTGCCGCCTCCGATGAGCCACCCCGTTTGATGAGAGTCTTGTTCTCGTCGTTCTTGTCGGGCATGTTCTTGATGATGTCAGCATCGAGGATGAGCATGGGGTCGGAGAAATAGTCGTTGGTGTCGGCATTTCTGGAAGCGATGTATTCCTCTCTTTCGATGAGCGCCTCAACCCCAGCCCATTCCTTTTCCTGCTGGAAGACGACGACAGGTATCTTTCCGATGATATTGTTCTCTTCCATCACCTTCCATCCTTCCTCCAACGCTATGCAATGGAATATGCGTTGGTCGGTGAAGAAGTCTATATGCCTGACGGTCTGCCCCACTTGGTTGAGAGTTTTGTATCCCCAGGCAAAAGCGTGGAGGCAACCGAAGTGATCCCATGCAGTGTAGATGTCGTCGCCTTTGCTCTGGGCAAGTACCCTCAAGCGGCAGTCGGCCAGTCCTTGTTTGTTTCGATAGGGATGAAAAAGCATGACCGCCTGTGTCTCCGCACCAGCGAGTCGTTTGCACTCTCGAATCTTGGCATTGAAATGGAGACGCTGAATGAGTCGAGAGAATCGTTCGAACGCCTCGTCGGTACCCTTGCTCGATTGTCGCCAAATGACAGGGCGTCCGTAGATGAAGACAAGAGCGATTTCGTTGATGTAGCGTGGATAGTCGATGGGGAGTTTCCACCGTTTGACCCACCGCTTGAGATGTCCATTCTTGTCGAAGATGGGTTTGTCTTGCCTTTGATTGATGGCATGACATGCGGGATTGTACTCACGAAGGGCTTCAGCGGCCCTTTGGCTGTCGTTTGTCATCAAGGACAGCGCCATGTTGATGTCGCCTCGATGCAGGAGGCTTGTGAATTGATTTTCCATGATAAAATTATAAGAGGAAGTTAAAGAGGAAGTTAAAATGGGAGTTAAAGAGGGAGTTAAAGAGGGAGTTAAGTACTATCGTGCTGGACGATACTCATGCATTTAAGGGACGTTTTATTTACCACGAATTATTGTATTTTTATTCTGCCTTTGCCCTTAGATGGGCGGGGAGTCGATTAGAAGAGGTAATCGATGAAGTCAGGAATGTCGTCTTCGATGACATTGAGGTCGTTGATGGCGTATGCAATTATATCGACGTACTCATCGTGTGCTCTGGCGGGAAAAGCACAGACCTCGTCGATGAAATCGTGGTTCCATTCGCCATCCACCAAGACCACCCTTCCGCACTCGATAACAGCAGAGACCGCACGTAGACGCACCTCTTTCGAATCACGGGGTGAAGGAGTTTGTTTGACGTTGAGCCTTGTAGCCGCCCTCATCATCTGCACCACGCTGATTCCGTTGGCTTTAGGTTCCACATTGATTTTGCTCTGTGCATCCCCAAAATGCGCATTCATATACTCAGGGAGGAACTTCAGCAATTCAGGCATCTCCTTCCACATCTTCATTGCGTGGATGATATAGATGTCGTTTCCGATAGCACAAGCCGCAAGAATGCCAGATGGGTCGTTGTCCTGCCCTTGTTTTTTCTTGCCGTACGCTGTGTCGAGGTAGAAATGAACAGGTTCTTTGAAACGCTTGGCCTTGAACTGTTCCATAGAACAATGTCGGAACCACTGTTGTTTGACGATGTTTCCCCCTTCGACGGTGGGATGCTGTTGGTAGAGCGCATTGAATTCCCTTGGTGCCCTCAACTTATGTTTGAGGAGATTTTCGAGTGCGTGGCGCTTTGGCCATAACGCCTCTCCAATCATCCTTTTGCTCAGTCCCCCATCTCCCACTCTCTCACAAACAGCAGGAATTGACAGGACCGTCCATTCCTCAGGTTCCATCTTGCACAACAACCCAGCGAGGTCGTCTTCGTGCCATCGGGTCATGATAATCAATTGTGATGATTGGTTGTGGAGGCGTGTGGCAAGCACACTGTTGTACCATTCCCAGACCCGATTTCGGAAGGTAGGCGAGTTGGCTTGCAATGCATCTTTGACAGGGTCGTCGATGATAGCGATATCCACAGGCGTTCCCGTCAAAGAACCGCAAACTCCCACCGCTTTATAGAACCCTTTATGTCCCACGATGTCGAATTGGTCGTCGTGACGAATGTAGCCCGTGTAATGCTCCTTTGGATGCATACCTTTAAGATAGGTGCCGGGGAAGATTTCCTGGTATTCTTCCGAGTCGATGGTGCGTTGTATGCTTCTGGAGAACTGCCTCGCCAGGTCGGCGGTGTAGGAACATCCGACGATTTTCAGGTCGGGATTGACTCCGAGTGCCCATGCCGGGAACTTTCGTGAAACGATTTCGCTCTTGCCATGCTGTGGCGGCATGAAGACCATCAAGTTCTTGATGTCTCCTTGGAAGAGTCGCTCGCAATGTTCAGCCACACAAGCATGGAACCATTGCATGTCGTAACCCTCTTCGATAGTCTGTATAAAATCCTTGAAATGAATCATAGTATTCGATTTTTAGCGCAAAGTTGGTATTTTTCTATGGAAAAGACGAAAAAAGGGAAAGGCAATGAATGCTGGACGCATTCATTGCCTTTACATGAGGGGGGAAGTCATTGAACATTGAACATTGAACATTGAACATTGAACATGGAACATGGACCATTGAACATTGAACATGGACCATTGAACATTGAACATTGAACATGGACCATTGAACATTAGATAAAATGCTCACGCCCGGCATACGCTGGGGATGCAACACCCCACCCCGCCTTTCAGGCACCCCTCC
Organism: uncultured Bacteroidales bacterium; assembly: GCA_902773225.1. Taxonomy (GTDB): domain Bacteria; phylum Bacteroidota; class Bacteroidia; order Bacteroidales; family Bacteroidaceae; genus RUG11857. The sequence goes on along the minus strand of CACYEC010000131.1, from coordinate 5,356 downwards.
CCTTAGATGGGAGGGGAGTGGCTGGCGCGATGCAGGCAATGGTCAATGGATACAAGGTGGGGATTTATTTCAGGAGTCCTTCGAGGTATGAGATGATGCCTTCATCGGAAGGACGGATGGCATCAGCATCGATGAACTTACCTTGTGGGTCGATGACCATGAAACGAGGGATGGACATCACCTTATACTCTTTCCCGAGGGTTTCCTGTCCTTCTTCAGTCACGATGAACTGCTCCCATTGGTGTGGATTCTCCTTGAGGAACTGTGTCCAAGCGTCTTTGTCTTGGTCGCAACTGATGCTGATGATTTCAATCTTGTCGTTACCCTTGAAGTGCTTATATACTTCCTCGAGCGCAGGGATTTCACCGATGCATGGTCCGCACCATGTTGCCCAAACATCGACATAGAGTAGTTTTCCCTTGAAGTCAGCGAGGTCAAGGTTCAAGCCTTCTGGTGTGCTGAAGGAGAGTTTAGGTATGGCATTTCCAGGCTTTAGTTTCTCATAATCCTTCTGTATCTCATCAAAATCCTTATTGACACGCTCAATGATGGAGTCGGTTGTGATGTGTGATATGGCAGCGTCCTTGAGTTTGATGATTTCATCGTTGATGCCGTCCATCATCATATTCATAGATATCATATCGGCAATCATCCTATCATGGTTGACGGGGTTGGTGATGTGCTTGTCGATGAGAGAGAGCAAGTATGCCGTAGGGTCTTTCTCCATGGCGAGGGTGTCGTCGAGGTAATGGTCGTTGATGATAGCAAAAAGTGAATCAGGATTGTAAGGTTCCTGATTCGTGGTGTTGTCGCAGGAGAAGAAGGTTCCTGTAAGTAGCGCCAGCATGGTGGCAAGGATGAAAGTTTTCTTCATAAAGGTTTGAGTTATTATTTGTGGTTGATGACAGGTCGGGGATTACCCCTGGATTAATGCCCACCAGACTTGAGGCATCCGAGATAGGCTGCCCTCTCCACACCTCTGGCTGGAGTTATGCTTTCTTGAGTTTTGCGAGTGCTGTTTCGAAGCAGATGCCGTCGCGTGGTGTCTGGTTGTCGAACTTCTCGGATGCGAGGAGACTGGAACGGACAAACCGGGATGCGCGGCGAACGGACTCCTCGAAAGGCACACCGTTGACAGCGTCGGCACCGAGGACAGAAGCGAAGACATCTCCAGTGCCGGAACGGATTCGCTCGATGATTTGCTGGCGCTGGAAAGTGACAGTCCCCTCAGCATCCATGATGGCGTTTCCGATGAAGTTGGTGCCCATTCGTATTCCCGTGATGACGATTTGGTTGGCCCCCATGTCGCGCAGTCGATAAATCATATCCGTCAGTTCCTGCTGATGCCATCCTCCAGGCCGGTATTCAGTTTCAGTGAGGAAGCAAGCCTCAGTGAGGTTTGGTGTGATGATGTGGGCATCCTTGATGAGCCGTTTCATGGCCTTGCACATTCTTGGTGTGTATGTGCTGTAGATATGTCCGTTGTCGCCCATGACGGGGTCGATGATGGCGAGTGTCTGTGGTTTGCTGAACTCGCTGATGAAGTCGCGGCAGATATCGATTTGATGTTCCGAGCCGAGAAATCCAGTCATGATGCCATCGAAAAGCAATCCGAGTTTATGCCACTCGTCCATATATGACCTCATATATCGAGTGAAGTCAAGACGGAAGAAACTGTCGTAGCCAGTGTGGTTGGAAAAGAGGGCTGTTGGCAGCGGGCACCCCTGAATGCCCAGGTGAGAGACGATAGGCAGAATGACAGCAGTGGAGCATCTGCCGAAACTCGACACGTCGTTAATGATAGCAATGCGTTTTTGAATCATAGTTTTTATCCTTGGTCCTCAGTGGGGTCGATGGTAGCCACTCCCCCATCCTTAGGCACCTCGTTGTTGATGATGTCTTTTTCTATGTTGATATCACCACTGGGTGAAATGGTCATGATAATCGGTACGAGCATCTCATCATCCTCGGGGTCACCCACACTTGCTGCAAAAGAGAACCGACTGTGGTCGTCGGCCTTGTCATAATCGAAAACAATGCCAAGCAGAAGAGACTTACGCATGAAATCGGACGGCACGATGGAGGCGAAAAAGTGCTTGTTGAACGTCTTTTCGAAAAAGACCGATTGATCAGATTTTCTCTTGATGACAAGGTGTATATTGTTGTCGTAGTACTCATCCCCCGACTCCACTTTGACTTTTTGGAGAGTGGTATCAGGTTTTCGTGTAATGTCGAACGTATATTTGGCACCAGCAATGGTCAATGTATCCGAAAGGTCATAATTCTGCATACTCTGGGTTGATTTCTTGGTGTTCTCGACATGAGTGACAACGACCTTTGTGTCTTCTTTCTTCTCTTCGCATCCTGTGCATGCAGAAAGCACAAGCATTGAAGAAAGCAAAAGCATAGAATTGTAAAGTCTCATTGATTCGATGATTTTTGAATAATTAAAACAGTTTGCAAATATAGCAGAAAACTTTGATTTATGATGGATAAAGGAAGGAATAAATCAGAAAAAAGAGAAATAGGGTGATTTGAGAGGTTAAGAATGGAAAAAAATGCTTAAATTTGCAGTTTGGATGCGTAACGCAGGCTTGCCTACGTACCCCATTATCAAAAAAAGGAAAAAGACAAACTAAAAAATATAAGCAAAATGTACAGAACACACACATGTGGCGAGTTGCGCCTTGGTGATGCCGGCAGCGTTGTAACGCTTGCTGGATGGGTGCAACGCGTGCGAAAGATGGGCGGCATGACATTTGTAGACATGCGCGACCGTTATGGCATCACCCAAATCGTGTTTAACCAGGAGACCGACAAGGAACTGTTTGACCAGAGCAATGACTTGGGTCGAGAGTATGTGGTTCAGGTGACCGGCACGGTGAACGAGCGTTACAGCAAGAACGCCAACCTTCCTACCGGTGACATTGAGATTATCGCATCCGAGCTGAAGGTTTTGAACTCGAGCAAGACCCCTCCCTTCACTATTGAGGACAACAGCGACGGTGGAGACGACATCAGGATGAAATACCGCTACTTGGACTTGCGCCGCAGCGTTGTCCGCAAGAACCTTGAACTCCGTCACCGTATGTGCATCGCCATCCGCAACTACTTGTCTGGCCAGGGATTCCTTGAGATAGAGACCCCGGTATTGGTAGGCAGCACCCCAGAGGGCGCTCGCGACTTCCTCGTACCTTCCCGTATGAACCCAGGTCAGTTCTATGCCCTTCCCCAGAGTCCCCAGACATTGAAGCAGTTGCTGATGGTGGCAGGCATCGACCGTTATTTCCAGATTGCCAAGTGCTTCCGTGACGAGGATTTGCGTGCCGACCGTCAGCCCGAATTCACTCAGATAGACTGCGAGATGAGTTTTGTGACTCAGGAAGACATCATCCAGACCTTTGAAGGCATGGCGAAGTACCTGTTCAAGGAGGTTCGCGGAGTGGAGTTGGAAGGTTCATTCCTGCGTCTTCCGTGGATAGAGTGCATGAAGCGTTTCGGCAGCGACAAGCCCGACATGCGTTTCGGCATGGAGTTTGTGGAGTTGATGGACGTGTTGAAAGGCACAGGTGAGTTCGGCGTGTTCAACGACGCCGCATACATCGGTGGTATCTGTGTTCCAGGTTGCGCAGCCTATACCCGTAAGCAGATTGACCAGTTGACCGACTGGGTGAAACGTCCTCAGATAGGTGCGAAGGGAATGGTATATGCCCGTGTTCAGGACGATGGCAGCGTGAAGTCGAGTGTGGACAAGTTCTACAGCGCCGAAGTGCTTACCCGACTGAAGGAAGCGATGGGTGCCAATGCCGGTGACCTGATATTGATTTTGAGCGGTGACGACGCGATGAAGACCCGCAAGCAGTTGTGCGAGTTGCGCCTTGAGATGGGCAGTCGCCTTGGTTTGCGCGACAAGAACAAGTTCGCCTTGTTGTGGGTGACCGAGTTCCCGATGTTTGAGTGGAGCGATGAGGAAGGCCGCTTGATGGCCATGCACCATCCTTTCACTCATCCGATGGACGAGGATATTCCATTGTTGGACAGCGACCCAGCCTCCGTACGCGCCGATGCCTACGACATGGTGTGCAATGGTGTGGAGTTAGGTGGTGGTTCTATCCGTATTCACGACTCCGAGTTGCAGGAGAAGATGTTCGAGATACTTGGTTTCACCCCTGAGAAAGCGCGTGAGCAATTTGGTTTCCTGATGAACGCCTTCCAGTACGGCGCTCCCCCTCATGGTGGTCTGGCCTACGGTCTTGACCGTTGGGTGAGCATCTTCGCTGGTTTGGACAGCATCCGCGACTGCATCGCCTTCCCGAAGAACAACAGCGGTCGTGACGTGATGCTAGATGCCCCAGCCATGGTGGACCAGAAACAACTTGACGAGTTGTGCATCTCCGTGAATGAAACAGCAGTGAAGAACGCCAATCAATAAGCAGACGTTCGGACATGTTGAAATTTATGAGTTTCGGCAGTGGTAGCAGTGGCAACTGCTACTACCTGTCGGATGATGAAGACGCCATTCTGATAGACGCCGGAATCGGTGTGAGGAAGGTGAAGCACTTGATGCGCGAATACGGTCTTAGCTCCAGTAAACTCCGCGCGATTATCGTGACGCACGACCATGCCGACCACGTGAAATCTGCGGGAATCATCAGCACAGACTTCTGTCTTCCCGTCTATGCCACAGAACTTGTTCATGAGGGTATCCGTCACAGTTACCGATACTACAAAAAGATAGAGCCCATGTACGTGAAGTTCGTTCCCAAGAATGAGGAGTTCAGCATCGGCACTCTTCGCATCACGGCCTTCGAACTGCCTCATGATTCTGCCGAGAACGTGGGCTACAGCATCCGTACAGACCATCCGGAAGACGGTGTTTTCACCATCATGACGGACATCGGTACGCTCACAGACAAGGTTTATGAGTATATCGGTAAGAGCAACTACCTTGTGTTTGAGTCAAACTATGACGAGGAGATGCTTGCCAACGGCACATATCCGAAGATGCTGCAAGAACGCATCAAAGGCGGCCATGGTCATTTGAGTAACCACCAGAGCGCTGAAGCCCTGGCCAACAGTTTCCATGAGGGTTTGCAGAATGTCTGGCTGTGCCATCTGAGCGAGGAGAACAACCACCCTGAACTGGCTCGTAAGACAGTGGAGTATCATCTGCGCGGATATGGTATTATCGCTGGCAAGGATTTTCAGTTGGAAGTGCTGAAAAGGCATGTGGCGAGCGACTTGTATGAGTTAAGAGTTAAGAGTTAAGAGTTAACCCATATTGCAGTTATAACCTATGTATCTTCCTGTTTCTCAGGAGGTGGATTTTTTGGAGGTGACTTTGGGTGTACCTGTG
>CACYEC010000130.1 GCA_902773225.1 uncultured Bacteroidales bacterium | reverse complement strand
GGTGACGGAGTCTGTGGGGACTGTCTCGCCATGATAGCGAACGACTGCTTTTTCGCCTTTTTCATATACTCCGCTCGCCTTGTTGATATCAAGGTGATAGGTTTGGGCATTAATGGGTAAAAGTAGCGTCAAACCTAAAACTAATGTGGCAGATATCTTTTTCATATCAATGTTTTTTTTGTCCATACTATTCGAGAAATCCCCCGAATACCTTATCGATTCGAGGGATTGTCTATTAGGATTTTAGTCGTTGAATGTCTAATGCTTGATTGTCTGACCGTCAAAAATCTATTCCTCTGACCACATCTTCTGGCGCAGTTCCTTGATGGCGTCCGACGTGATGTAGTCGTCGTATTCCATCAACTTGTCGATGCTGCCCTTGGGAGTGAGCTCGATGATGCGGTTGGCTACCGTCTGGATGAACTCGTGGTCGTGGCTGGCGAACAAGATGTTGCCCTTGAACTGCTGAAGGTTGTTGTTGAAGGCCTGGATGGACTCCAAGTCGAGGTGGTTGGTTGGCGTGTCGAGAATCAGGCAGTTGGCATTCTTCAACTGCATACGCGCTATCATACAACGCATCTTCTCACCTCCCGAAAGTACGTTCACCTTCTTCAGCACTTCCTCGCCAGAGAAGAGCATACGGCCTAAGTAACCCTTGAAGAACACCTCGTTGCCTGTGCCGAACTGAGAAAGCCAATCCACAAGGTTCAGCTCGCTCTCGAAGAACTTGGTGTTGTCGAGGGGCAGGTAAGCGGTGGTGATGGTGATGCCCCACTTATAGGTGCCGGCGGCTGGCTCGGCATTGCCGTTGATAATCTCGAACAAAGCGGTCATCGCCCTTGGGTTATGACTCAAGAACACCACCTTCTGGCCTTTCTCTACAGTGAAGTTCAGGTTGTCAAAGAGTACGGTGCCGTCTTCTGTCACAGCCTTCAAATCGTGAACCTCCAGTATCTGGTTGCCCGGTTCGCGGTCCATGGTGAAGATGATGCCTGGGTACTTGCGGCTCGATGGCTTAATCTCCTCGATATTCAGCTTCTCCAGCATCTTCTTGCGGCTGGTGGTCTGCTTGCTCTTGGCAACATTGGCGGAGAAACGGCGGATGAACTCTTCCAACTCCTTGCGCTTCTCCTCTGCCTTGGCGCGCTGGTTCTGTGCCTGGCGAAGGGCCAACTGGCTGCTCTGGTACCAGAAACTGTAGTTGCCCGCGAAAAGGTTGATCTTGCCGTAGTCGATATCGACGGTATGTGTGCTGACGGCGTCGAGGAAGTGACGGTCGTGACTCACAACCAACACGGTATGCTCGAAGTTGGACAGATACTCCTCCAGCCAACTCACCGTGTCAAGGTCAAGGTCGTTGGTGGGCTCGTCGAGCAACAGGTTGTCGGGGTTGCCGTAGAGTGCCTGAGCCAACATCACCCTCACCTTCTGGTTACCGCTCAACTCACTCATCTGCTGGTGGTGGAAAACCTCTTTGATGCCCAAACCGCTCAACAGAATGGCCGCGTCGCTCTCAGCGTTCCAGCCGTCCAACTCGGCGAACTTCTCCTCCAACTCGGCGGCCTTGATGCCGTCCTCGTCCGTGAAGTCGCTCTTGGCGTAAAGAGCCTCCCGCTCCTTCATGATGTCCCACAACACGGTATGTCCCATCATCACCGTGTCCATCACCGTCTCCTGGTCGTATTTGAAGTGGTCCTGGCTCAACACCGAGAGGCGTTCGCCTGGCCCAAGAGTGATGCTGCCCTTGGAGGGCTCCAACTCTCCGGAGATGGCCTTGATCAATGTTGACTTACCCGCTCCGTTGGCACCAATCACACCGTAGATGTTGCCGTTGGTGAACTTCATGTTCACATCTTTGTAGAGCACTCTCTTGCCAAACTGGATGGCGAGATTCGTAATTGTAATCATATCTTCTTTCTGTCTTTTTACTTAACCTTGTCCTTTCAAGGTTCCTTATTGAGAATAATTGTTGTCCTTAATTTTGTCCATGTTCTTACTGTAAACGATGTCGCCATGACATGGCATCGTTATATCGACAGTTCATCGAGTACTTTGATTAACTCCTTGCGCAGCACTTTCTCGCTGTGGATGGCGTCTACGAAAGGCACATAAACTATCTGGCCATTCTTGATGCCGACCATTACGTTGCGTTGCCCGTCAATCAACGCATCAATCGCACCTGCACCCAGAACGCTTGAGAGTATGCGGTCGCGAGCTGATGGAGAACCACCGCGCTGAACATGACCCAGAATCGATACCCTCACGTCGTACTGTGGATACTCTTTCTTCACCCTGTCTGCATAGAAGAGGGCGCCGCACTTAGGACTCTCGCTCACAATCACGATGCTCGAGTTCTTGCTCTTTCGGATGCCGCGGCCAATGAAATGCTCCAACTGGTCGGCGTCGGTGCTGTCTTCGGGGATGATGGCGGCCTCAGCGCCACTGGCAATGGCGCTGTTCTGAGCCAGAAAACCGGCGTCGCGACCCATCACCTCCACAAAGAAAATGCGCTCGTGAGAGTTGGCTGTGTCACGGATTTTGTCCACACAATCCACAATGGTGTTCAGGGTCGTGTCGTAGCCTATGGTGATGTCGGTGCCGTAAAGGTCGTTGTCGATGGTGCCTGGCAAACCAATGCAAGGTATGTTGAACTCGTCACCGAAAGTCTTGGCACCTGTCAGTGAACCGTTGCCACCAATCACCACCAACGCGTCTATGCCTTCGCGTTGCATCGTCTGGTACGCCTTCTCGCGACCCTCGCGTGTCATGAACTCTTTCGAACGGGCGCTCTTTAATATGGTGCCTCCTCGCCCGATGATGTTGCTCACGCTCTCGGTCGTGAACTCGTGTACGTCGCCGTTGATGAGACCGTCGTAGCCACGGTAGATGCCCTTCACCTTAAAACCCTTGCACAGCGCCGTGCGGGTCACGGCCCTAATGGCGGCGTTCATGCCAGGAGAGTCGCCGCCTGATGTCAATATTCCGATACAATTGATATTCATAATCCTTTGTGTTTTTTTGTGGTTCTTGTTTTCGTTTTATTGTATAGTTGATATAAACTCTAAAGGCATAGAGTACTTATAATGCGTTTCTATATTAACTCGTGGGTCAGCCAGAACACGGCCATGGCAACTGCCCAGGCCACTAACACCCGCCAGAGGAAGTGCCTGATGTACCAAATCATACGTACATTCTCCGACTCCATAGCCTGCTGGCCAGCCAAACTGCCTATCATCAGCAACGAGCCTCCCAACGCGGAGCAGAGAGGTAGCAACTGCCAGTAACTGCCGTTGAGCGCGAAGGCGGAAGTGTTGTTCACGGTGTCAAGGTCGAAAGCGTTCAAACCTATCAGCATCAGGGGAACATTATCTACTACACTCGACAGCAGGCCAAGAATAGAGGCGTAGATGTACTCGTTTCCGATATATGTGGTCATCAGGTCTGAGATATAGTTGATGGCGCCTGTCTCTTTCAATGCGCCCACACCCATCGACACACCGAGGAAGTAAAGGATGGTCTTCATGCTGATGAATTCGCTGTCGCGCACATAGTTCCGACGTATCACGATGTCCATGCCGTTGCGCTCCAAGTTAAGGATGCCATCCACCACCCATACCAAAGCCAGTACACATAAGGCACCAAGGAAGGGAGGCAACTTCGTCTCGGCATGGAAGGTCGGAATAGCCCAGATGCCTACAATACCCACCATCAGAAGCAGGGTCTTCGCCCATGGAGCCAACGGAGAGTCGTCGCCTTGGAAACGTCCTAGGAAAGAGTGGATATCCACCTTGCCGTGCAGGAGGGTGGAGGTGCAGAGGTTGAAAACCGCCAATGCGGACAAGGTGGGGAGAATCAAACCCAAAAAGAACGAGGAGGGAGTCACAACACCACGAACCCACAGCATCAACGAGGTCATGTCGCCTATCACCGTCACTGAACCACCAAGATTGGCGGACATCATGATGGCGCAGGCATAAACCACTTTCTGGGCATGAGAGCGGACAATCTGGTTCATGATGGTCAGCATCAATACCACTGTCGTCAGGTTGTCGATGTTGGCGGAAATCAGAAAAGTCAGACCTGTCAATATCCACAGGAACTTCTTGCTGTCCCGGGTGCGTATCCATTCGGCAATGGGGTCGAACACCCCGTTGTTGTTCAGAACCTCAACGATGGTGTTCGTCGCAATCAAAAACAATATCACAGAACATGCCTCGGTAATATACCCGCCCAGAATGTGGGTGGATACGAATTCCTTCACTGCGGAAGGAGATGAGGTGTTGCCTGTCAAGAATGCCGCCCATTCGTCGGGATGCATCAACTCCAAGAATGTCCCACCGCGGAGCATGTATAGCAACCAAGCTACCACACCGCATATCATCGCTACGGCGGCACGGCTGATGTGGTTGCTCTGCTCTGTTGCCATCAGAGCGTAACCAACCGCAAGGACGGCCACTATGATTAATGTCATTACTAACACGTCGATACTCTCTTTTAATTGTCCAACTTTTCTTCTGTATAATCAAAAATTGGTGAAGATTCATCTTCGGATACGAAACATCACCACAATATTAACTACAAATATATCATTATTTTCCGTCTCATCCAAAATATCGCCTTTTTTTTAACACAAAAAGTTTGGTTCTCCTCTTCTAGGTTAATGATACTGTGTTACCAATGGCATATAATTGCATCTTGCATGGTCAATGCTTTTGTCTATAGAAAACTCTCATCGAAAGTCACTGGCAACAAGGCGCGCGCACTCGACACAAGGTAGCAATAATCTGTGCCGTAGAGCAGAACCTGAATGGATGAGCCTCCACGTTGCTCCGACTCCACAAGCACCTGACGGCATGCGCCACATGGACTGATGGGCATACGGGTGAAGGCCCCCTCATCGTCGCGAGCGGCGATGCAGATTAATCTGATGCGATTGTCGGGATACCGCGAATTGGCATAGAACACAGCCGTCCGCTCCGCGCAAAGGCCTGATGGGTATGCACAGTTCTCTTGGTTCGAACCTGTCACAATCTCGCCATTGTCGAGCAAGGCCGAGGCACCCACACGGAAGTGGGAGTAGGGGGAGTAACTGCGGTTAGTGGCTGATTTGGCATGGGCAAGAGCCTCTTGCTGTTGGGAGTCAAGTTCGTCCTCTCGAAGTCTAACAATCTGTATTTTCAGTTCGATGTTCTCCATGGAAATCTTGTTTTTATTGCGTTTTGTTTGCAAATATACCTTTTTCTCACGAATTATAAGGAATTTTCGTTATATTTGCACTGAAAACAAATCTTTCGAATGAAAAAATCACTATTCTATATCGTCTTGGCGGTGCTGGTCTTCCTTGCATTGCCCGCTGGGGCACAGACGCGCCAGAACCAGGCATATCTCAACTACATCAGCAAATACAAAAACCTTGCCATCAGGGAGATGGAGAGGTATCATATACCCGCGAGCATCACACTCGCGCAAGGACTACTTGAAAGTGGAGCGGGGAGAAGTGAATTGGCCACAAAAGGCAACAACCATTTCGGCATCAAGTGCGGTGGAGGATGGAGCGGACGAAGGATGTATAAAGACGATGACCAGAAGAACGACTGTTTCAGGGTATATGGCAGTGCCACGGATTCATACGAGGATCACTCTCAGTTCTTGCTCAAAGACCGTTATAAACGGTTGTTCCAACTTAAACCCACCGACTACAAAGGATGGGCGAAGGGACTCAAGGCTTGCGGATACGCCACATCGCCTACTTACGCCACACGATTGATAGAAATCATTGAGACCTATGAACTCTACCAGTACGATAAGGGAGGAAAGGCGCATCAAGGCGGATACTACGACGATATGTACGATGTCGCCAACAAAACCACTAAAGACAATCTTACTGCCGGCAAGCATACCTACACTGTCAACAACGGAGTGGTATGCGTTGTGGCTCTGCCTGGCGACACGTGGCAGACTTTGCCCAAGGCGCTACATAAGAGCAGAAGGAAACTACTCAAGTACAACGAGGCTGTGGTCACCGACCCCATACAGCCCGGAACATTCATCTACCTGCACAAGAAACAGAAAAAAGCAGAGAAGAAGTACCGCAAGTACTGGCACAAGGTTCAGCCGGGAGAGTCGATGTATTCCATCGCACAACTTTATGGTATCAGAGTCAAGTACCTTTACAAGAAAAACTTCAAGTCGGCGGCTTACACGCCTAAGCCCGGCGACCTGCTCAAGGTCCGATAACGTCAATGAGTATGGATTGCAACATTGTTCTTTTGCTGATTGCCTTGTTCGTCTCCCATTATATGGCTGACTTCTGTCTGACAATGCCCATGATGATAAGGGCGAAGGCTGACGGGAAGAAACTATGGCCCATCTTGCTCCATGCTTCCATCCATGCGGCTTTGATGGGTTGTTGTCTATGGATATATGGATTGGATGTCCAAATGCTGTGCATTTTGATGGCCTTTGAACTCATTTCCCATTTCCTCATCGACATCCTCAAGGCTAAACTCTCTGTCAAATACCCTCGTTTGGCAGACACTCATCAGAAATCCTACTGGATGCTCTATGGACTGGACCAACTGCTCCACCAATTGGTTGTGATAGCAATTTGGTACATGGCTGTTACACAATGAAATTTAATGGTAAACAATATGACAATGAAAAAACTGATTTTCGCTATGGCTGTACTTTTGGCAGGTTGTAATCCCGCTGTTGACATCGAACAGCAAGTCAACCAACTTTACGACAGAATGTCGCAGGAAGAACGAATCGCTCAATTGAGGGGCATGTATATGGATGACTTGCTCGATGAGCAGGGACAACTCGACACGGCAAAATGCCGACAACTGATACCGAACGGCATCGGTCATTTCTCGCAGTTCGCCTCGCAGAAACCCGTTGACCCCAACGTGCTGCGCGACCGTGTGGCTGCTGTGCAGGACTGGCTGATAAACAATACACCCAACGGGATACCTGCCCTCTATCACGAGGAAGTGCTGTCTGGCGTCAACACCAAAGGTTCCACCATCTATCCGCAGCAGATTGGTCAAGCTTGTTCCTTCAACTCACAACTGGCTGAACTCAAGACCCGT
>CACYEC010000129.1 GCA_902773225.1 uncultured Bacteroidales bacterium | reverse complement strand
TTCATATTCATCATTGTTATTTTATCTTGAAGAACAAAGAATAGAGGACGGGAAGGAAAATCAGTGTGACGAGTGTTCCCACCATCAATCCGCCCATAATGGTAACGGCAAGAGAACCGAAAAGCGCATCGGTGATAAGCGGTATCATACCCAGCACAGTAGTGGCGGCAGCCATGGAGACAGCCCTGAGTCTGCTCTTGCTACTCTGTATCAACGCGGTCTTAGGTTCTATTCCCGATTGAATCTCCGCATCTATCTCGTCCATCAGCACAATTCCGTTCTTGATAATCATGCCAATGAGTCCAAGCACACCCACAATGGCCACGAAACCGAAGGACTTGCCCGAGATGAGCACTGCCGGTATCACCCCTATCAGCACGACAGGTATGCAACAGAAAATGATGACGGGTTTCTTATAGTCCTTGAATAGCAGGATAAGTATGCCTATCATGATAAGGATAGCCAGTGGGAAGTTGTTGAAGAGATAGCGCATCGACTGGTCACTGGCTTTCTTCTCGCCTTCCCAGGTCATGGAATAACCCTCTGGCAGGTGCAATTGCTGTAGTTGGGCCTCAAGACTCTTCCGTGCCACCTCCGTTCCTTCTCCCGGTATCGGACTGCACTGCACACGCTGTGAGCGTTGCCCATTGTAGCGAACCACCACTGGGTCTTCCCAATGGATATCGACCGTCTTAGCCACTTGGGAGAGAGGCACAGTGCTGGTCAACTGCTCCAAGACGGACTGTTTGGTGATTTGACCAGACATAAGTTTACCGAGACTCAAATTGTTAAGCAGGCCATTGACATTGGGCATGAGTCCGAACACAGAAGCATTATTGAGGTCCTCCAGGCGGTTTCCTTGGTTGTCTGTGCAATTGACGTAGATGTTCTCAGGATGGATACCGTCATAGAACGTACCTATGGGGACGCCACCCGTATAGGACAGCATGGAGAGTCCGATGTCGCTTCGGCTTAACCCTACCCTTCTGGCATCCGGCTGACTGTATTCCACCATCAACACAGGTACTTTCGGTTCCCAGTCGGTGGTAGGCAGACAGAGTTTGCTGTTGCAGTCCACCATGGCCATCGCTGAGTCCGTCAGACGATGCAGCACTTCAGGGTCAGGTCCACAGAACACCACTTCAATAGGGAATTTCTTATACATCAGGTTGTATCTTTTCAACTTGACGTATGCCTGAGGATAACGCTTGGTAAGCGTGTCCTGTATCTCGTCGATATTCTCCACCAGTTTCTTTGACGACTTGAAATCGACAATCAGTTCTCCGTACGACAGCGAAGGGGTAGCAATGGAACGGACAAGGTTGTAGCGGCTTGGGGTACCTCCGAGCGAGGTGGTGACATGAGTCACTTCATCGCGCGACTGCAAAAACTCACGTATCTCGTTCAGGTCCTTTTCCACTTGAGTGTAGTTCGTGCCCTCTGGCAGTTTGTACTCCATATAGAGTTGGTCGTATTCCATATCAGGGAAGAAAGCCTGTTTGACGTATTTGAAGGCAAAACTACAAAGGAAAAGCAGTCCGATAGTGGAGACAATAATAATCAGTCGATTGTTGAGCGCCACATTCAGCACCTTATCCAATATCCTGTAGGATTTTCCAGAGTATTCTTCTTTCTTTTCTCCGTCCTGATTGATTTGTTCCTTCTTCTTAGGCAACCACCTGTCAGCCATGAGCGGCACATGAATGAGTGCCAGAATCCAACTCAGCAACAGGGAAACGGCAAGCACCACAAACAGGTCGTGCACATACAAACCAGTGGTGTCGGGACTGAGGAAAATGGGCAGGAAAGCCAGGATAGCAATGAGGGTGGCTCCGAGCAAGGGCATGGCAGTCTTCCCTCCGATGCTCGTCAACGCCTCGAAGCGCGACTTGTCTGTTTTCAAATCCACAAGAATGCCATCGACAATGACAATGGCGTTATCTACCAGCATTCCCATGGCCACAATCAGAGAGGCGAGCGACACTCGCTGCAAAGTGCCATCCATGCGTCCGAGTATCAAGAATGAGCCAAGGACAATGACCACAAGACTGACGCCGATGATAATGCCGCTGCGCAATCCCATGGTGAAAATCAGCACCACCACAACAATCAGCACCGACTCGAGCAAGTTGATAAGGAAGGTACCAAGAGCGTTGCTCACTCTCTCGGGCTGGAAAAAGACCTTATGGTACTCAATACCGACAGGCATACGGTTCTCTATGCTCTTGAGTTTCTTCTGCACATTTGCGCCGACCTTGAGGATATCATATTTCGGTGAGCAGGCAATGGAAATGGCGAGAGCGTGTTCACCATCGTAAAGCAACTGATTGCGGGTAGGTTGCTCGTAGCCTTTCTCCACCTTGGCGATGTCCTTGATTTTCAGTTGGTCGTTGTCGTGTCCTTGGATGAGCATCTCCTCGATGTCATCCACTGTTTTGAACTTGTCATTCACACTGACTCTGACACGGCTTGTGCCGTTCTCGAAATAACCTGAATAGACGGTGGAGTTTTGTCCGTTGAGGGTCTGAATCACTTCCACGGGCATCACACCCATGTTGGCCATTTTGTCTTGCAGCAAGTTGATGTTGATACATTCTGTGCGTTTGCCGTAGATATCGACTCGTGAGACTCCGTCGATGCCCGACACCTCACGTTTGATGAGTTCCGCATAGTCCGACATCTGGCGGTCGTTGAGTCCATCGCCCGTGAGGGCATACATCATACCGAACACCTCACCGAAATCGTCTTTGACAATGGGTTTTCTGGCACCCTCGGGAAAGGCTGTGGCGGCATTGTCCACCTTGCGACGCAAGATGTCCCACTGTTGCTGCAACTCGTTGGTCTTGGTAGTGGCATCGAGTTCCACGCTGATGATGCTCAAGTCGTTGTAGGAGTAACTTTCAAGATTGGCCACGCCCGACATCTCGTTGATGGACTTCTCCAAAGGGTCGGTGATTTCCAACTCCACCTCATGAGCCGACGCACCGGGGAATGTGGTGACAATCATCGCCAGTCTCACAGGTATGGAAGGATCCTCGAGTTTGCTCATCTCCATCGCGGCCTTGATACCTCCAAAACAGAGGCATAGGATGATGAAATAGATGAGTTTCTTATTGTTAAACGCCCAAGCGCTGATATTCATGTTCATAGCAACCCTCCTATATTAGATTTGCTGGCTGTGGGAAGGGGTTTCACTCGCTGGCCGTTAGTGAGTTTGTGCACACCTGCAGTCACTATCCGTTCGTTGCCCTCGAGTCCACTCGTAACAATGGCCTGACCTTTGGATGTCAGTCGGCTGACCTTGACTTCCTTTCTGTTCACCGTGCCAGCCTTGCCATCGTAGATGAAGACAAATTGCTTGTCTTCGGCCTCGAACAGCGCCTCTCTCGGGATGGAGATTATCGTACCCTCATCCATTGCCCTTTCAATCCTCACCATAGTGGTCATGCCTGAGGTGATGTTAGGGTCAATGGGACCGTTGAAACGCAGACGGACGTTATAGAGTTGGTTGTTATTAGCCTCGTTGTTGATGCGTGAAACGGAGAGTGGGAAAGTCTTTCCAGGGATGACATCAAAAGAACAACTATAGGAAAGGAAGTTTGCTCTTTTTGCGAAATCGTTGCTGCTGAGGTTGATTTCTACCTCTGTGTTCGCCCCGCTGGATATAGCCACAATGGGCATGCCCTGAGCCACGGTCTCGCCAGCCTCATGATAACGGGAGGACACATAACCGCTGATAGGCGCAATCAACCTTGTGTCGTTGAGTTGGTTGCGAGCGTTGTTGAGTTTTTCTGTAATTTGCTGCAGTCCGAAACGTGCCTTGTCGTAATTGTTGGCGGTTGTGCTGCCTTCCTGATACATAGCGATAATTCGTTCGGCCTCAGCCTTCACCGACTGGTATTCAGCCCCCACAGCCTTGTACTGCAGGTTGTAGTCGCGACTGTCCATTTCAGCAATCACCTGTCCTTTCTGCACATAATCACCCTCCTTGACCCTCATGTTCACAATGGGACCAGACACGCGGAACGAGACATTCACCTCATCGGCGGGTTTAGTGCGGCCAGGATATTCAAGTGTACGGGCAGAAATGGCGCCATCCACTGCCTCGACTTTCACATAAGGCACATTCTCCACATTATCCTTGCCAGCCTCACCGCACGATGTCAAGGTAACGACAGCGGCGAGAACGAGCAAAGGACATAAGTTACATACTTTTCTCCACGTCATATCAATCAGCGTTTATATAATAAATGTAATAACAGATTAAAATCATTATGCAAAAGTCAACATATTCTGTGGATAATACAAGTTTTCAATGACTTAAAAATTGTCCTAAAGGTCGAAATTAACAACTTTTACACGTTTTTTAATAATAAGGTGTAATCACTCAGTTATCTTATTATAGGTCTTTATACACCTATCGGTGGCCTCTGATAGAGATCTCACAATGTGTCATTCAGGTTTCATTAAACAGCATAAAATTGTATAATTATGCATAAATTCATGCATACAGAGGTTTTTTCTGCATAAAGAAAAGGATTTTTTTGTATTTATTCAAATAAAGCAGTGAATATATTTCATGAATTGAATAAAAATGTCTAACTTTGTAGCGAATATGATGTCTTTATGATACGCAAGAACCAGTTTTAAGGGGCGCGAGTCCCACCATTTACTGTGCTTAAGCGCCAGAGACAAAAGATTTAAGGTAAAAAGCGTTCAAGATTGACTTGAGAGGTGTTTTCTCCTAAACACTTGATAAATAGCGCAATAAAAAGAACAAGAAAAGAGATGAGATATCGACACCCGTCCATATTTCATTTCATACATTACGGAATAACAACAAAAAATTAATAAGGAATAGTATGGGAAATTTACCAGAAGCGTTCAAACTGCTTGTAGTAGGAATGCTCACCGTTTTCTGCATTTTGCTTATCGTGATTTACTTTGGCAAACTGCTCATTGTGTTAGTGAATAAGTATGCACCCGAGGAGGTAGTAAAGCCAGCCAAGACAGCGACGCTCAAGACCACTCCTACCGCAGCCGTAGACCAGCAGACCATGAGCATCATACAGGCCGCAGTGAGCCAACTGACGGGAGGCAAAGGCACTGTTTCCAAGGTGGAGAAGGTGAGTTAAGAATTAAGAGTTAAGAATTAAGAAATTAATCAAAAATACAGAAATGAAAGAAGTGAAGTTTAGTTTGGTCTTCCGCGACATGTGGCAGAGTGCTGGCAAGTACCAGCCACGCGTTGACCAACTTGTGAAAGTAGCGCCAGCCATCATCAGAATGGGTTGTTTCGACAGAGTAGAGACCAATGGTGGCGGTTTCGAGCAGGTCAACCTGCTTTATGGCGAGAACCCCAACACAGCAGTGCGTGCATTTACAAAACCCTTCCACGAGGCTGGCATCCAGACCCACATGCTCGACCGCGCTCTCAACGCCCTCCGCATGAGCCCATGCCCCAAGGACTTGCGCCAACTGTTCTATAAAGTGAAGAAAGCCCAAGGCACCGACATCACCCGTATCTTCTGCGGTCTGAACGACGCCCGCAACATCATACCCTCCATCCATTACGCCAAGGCAGCCGGCATGATAGCACAGGCATCCCTTTGCATGACCCACTCCCCCATCCACACAGTAAAGTACTATGTGGACTTGGCCAAGCAGTTGATTGACGCCGGAGCCGACGAGATTTGCCTGAAGGACATGGCCGGCATCGGTCGTCCCGACAGCCTCGGCAAGATTGTGGCTGGCATCAAGGCCTACAAGAAAGACATCATCGTGCAGTACCACAGTCACTCTGGCCCAGGCTTCAACATGGCATCCATCCTTGAGGTCTGCAAGAACGGCTGCGACTACGTAGATACAGCAGTCGCTCCTTTGGCTTGGGGTACAGGACACGCCGACATCATCGCCGTGCAGGAGATGCTGAAGGACGCGGGCTTCAAGGTGAAGGACATCAACATGGAAGCCTACATGGAAGTGCGCAGCCAGATTCAGGCGATGATGGACGACTTCCTCGGCTACTACTGCCCTGAACTCAACCGCATCAACAACTCACTGCTCGTGAAACCAGGTCTGCCTGGCGGTATGATGGGTTCCTTGATGACCGACCTTGAGGAGAACCTGACCTCCCTGAACAAATGGAAGGTGAAGCACGGAGAAAAAGAACTGACCACCGACGAGATTCTCATCAAGTTGTTCGACGAGGTGGCTTACGTATGGCCCAAGGTGGGTTATCCTTGCTTGGTGACGCCATTCAGCCAGTACGTGAAGAACCTGGCCTTGATGAACGTCATCCAAATGGAGAAAGGCAAGGAACGCTGGTCGATGATTGCCGACACCATCTGGGACATGATTCTCGGCAAGGCAGGTAAGTTGCCTGGTGAAGTGGCTCCCGAACTGGTGGAGATGGCCAAGGCTGAAGGACGCGAGTTCCTGACCTCAGACCCACAGGAGAACTACCCCGACGACCTCGACGACTACCGCAAGAAGATGGCAGAGAAAGGCTGGCCTCTGGGCGAGGATGACGAGGAACTCTTCGAATACTCCATGCACCCCACACAGTACGAGGCTTACAAGAGCGGCAAGGCCAAGGCCGACTTCGAAGCCGACCTCGCCAAACGCAAGGCCGCCAAGAACGCTCCTGCAGCCGGTACGGCAGAACTGCCCAAGAGCATCACGGTAAACGTGGGCGGACAAAATTACAAGGTGGAGATTGCTTACGGCAACGAACTCCCCGCCGCGACTGCACCAGCCGCCACTGGTTCCGCACCTGTACCTGCTGGTGAAGGTTCAGACCTACTGGCACCGTTGGAAGGCAAGTTCTTCCGCGTGAAAGACACCAGCGAACAACCCAAGAACGTTGGCGATCAGGTGAAGGAAGGCGACGTGGTGGGCTACATCGAGGCCATGAAGACCTACAACGCCATCCGTGCCGACCGCGACGGAGTCATCACCGCCATCCTGGTGAACTCGGGCGACTCTGTGGAAGAAGACGACGTGATTATGAAAATAGGATAACAAGATGGAAGAGATATTAACAAGACTTTACAACATGACGGCGTTGAGCGACCTCATCGCTGACCCGTCGTACCTCGTGATGTACTGCATCGCCTTTGTACTGCTCTACTTAGGCATTGTGAAGCATTACGAGCCACTGTTGCTCATCCCCATCGCCTTCGGTGTGCTCATCGCCAACTTCCCCGGTGGCGACATGGGTGTGCTTCAAGCCACAGAGACTGGCACCGTTATCAAAAACGGTAAGGAATACAACATCTGGGACATGTCGTTGCCAGCCATTGCGCACGACCTCGGACTGATGAACTTCCTCTACTACATGCTCATCAAGACAGGATTCCTGCCACCCGTCATCTTCATGGGTGTGGGCGCGTTGACCGACTTCGGCCCCATGCTGCGCAACCTGCGTCTCGCCATCTTCGGCGCAGCCGCACAATGCGGCATCTTCCTGGTGCTGATTTGTTCAGTGATGATGGGCTTCACACTGAAGGAAGCCGCCTCATTAGGCATCATCGGTGGTGCTGACGGTCCTACCGCCATCTTCACCACCATCAAACTGGCTCCACACTTGCTTGGTCCTATCGCCATCGCCGCCTACAGTTACATGGCATTGGTTCCCGTGATTATCCCTATGGTGGTGAAAATCTTCTGCACCAAGAAGGAACTGATGATTAACATGAAGGAGCAAGACAAACTCTATCCCAACAAGACAGAGTTCAAGAACATGCGCACCCTGAAGATTATCTTCCCTATCGCCGTAACCACCATCGTGGCCATCTTCGTGCCAACCGCTGTGAGTCTGATTGGTATGCTGATGTTCGGTAACCTGCTGAAGGAAATCGGTAGCGACACGAGCCGCCTGTTCGACACGGTGAGCAACTCCATCATGAACACCGCCACCGTGTTCCTCGGTCTCTGCGTGGGTGCCACTATGACCTCTCAGGCCTTCCTCAACTGGACAACCATCGGTATCGTGATTGGTGGTTTCCTTGCATTCGCCCTTTCAATCACCGCTGGTATCTTCATGGTGAAATTTGTCAATCTCTTCTCGAAGAAGAAGATTAACCCACTGATTGGTGCTACCGGTCTGAGCGCAGTGCCTATGGCCAGCCGTGTCTGCAACGACATCGCCACCAAGTACGACCCCAAGAACCACGTGCTCAACTACTGCATGTCGTCCAAC
>CACYEC010000128.1 GCA_902773225.1 uncultured Bacteroidales bacterium | reverse complement strand
GATGTCGCCGTAAGTTGCCCATGAAGAAGCATTGCCAATCTGCTTGAATTCACCTGTCTTCACATTGAGTTCACCCCAAGGGTAGTCACAATTCCAATTCTCATCGTACTCGCCATATCCCTGCACAAAGATGCGGTCGTTGACTTCAAGGATATGGTCAGGATTTGTCATCACATTCATGAACGAAGCAGATGTGAACTTGTCAAGGTCGATGACGGCCACTCTGTTGTCAGACCCCATTCCCGAGTTGGTGCAATAAATCTTACCATTGTTCTCCACAATATACTCAGGATTGTCACCCACCTTGACAGACGACACATACTTCAAGTCCCAAGTCTGTACTTTAGCCACATATCCTCCATAGCAAGTGACATAAAGGTAATCGTCCTCTTCAACCATATAACGGACGCTGCCGAGTTCCTCAGGGAGTTTGGTTCTTGCCTGCTCCACACCCAGACTATTGAGTTTGGTGATGTAGTTGGAACCATAAACAGCGACATAGATGGAGTCGCCATCAGCGATGATATCCTGTCCGGTGTCGCCAAGCTGCTTACCGTTCTGTGCCATGAAGAGGTCGTAGGTGAAAGTCGTGTCGGCCACCCAATTGAAATATGTAATGCCGGCATTGTTCTTCTGATATGAACCTTCGTTGAGTACAAATGCGCGTGTCTGCGCTACATAAACCTTTGACCCCTCTTCGAGTGGATTCCACTCGTCATCATCGCTACAAGCAGTAAACGTAGCGGTCATAGCCAGTGCACTGAGCACTGAAAACATTAAATTCCTTAGTTTCATTTTTTGTTTTATAGAGTTAAAATAATAGATGCTACAGAAGTTTTAGTTACTATTGAGATAATAGATGCTATAGATATACTGTCGCGCCGAGGTTCCAAGAACGCCCTGGCATGGGATAGTACTTGATGATTTCGTAGCCCTCGTCGGTGAGGTTCTGTACCTTGCCCGTCACATTGAGTCGGCAGTGGCGGAAGGTAAACAAGTGGCTGAGTGTGAGCGTATGTTCCCAGTAAGCCTTGATGAGATATTCAGGCGTGTTCTGTGCTGAACTCCATCGCTTTCCCTGCGTCATGACGCTATACCCGAGGTCCACCCATGGTGTTCGCACCACAAGGGAGGCATTGACCACATGTTGGGGAGTATAAGGCAGCTGCCGGTTGTAGGAAGCGGAACCTTCGGTCTTGTCGACCGATTTCTGGTAGGTATAAGCACCGCTCAACAGCAATTCCACTTGGCGTACCAAAGGAATGTCGGCTGAAACCGTGACATCAACGCCATGAATGCTCACTTTTCCGAAATTGGCCATTTTCCACACGTACGTGGACGGGAATGCCACAATCTTGTCATCGACATCGTTGTAATAGGCATCGACGGTAGTGTTGAGATGCGCTTTGCCCACTTTCAATCCTCCCCATGTCAGTCCGACGCTATACTCGTGCGCTTTTTCTGGTTTCAATCCCGTATTCCCCATTCTGAGGTAGTAGAGGTCATTGAACGAGGGCATGCGGAAGGTACTCTTGTACATGAGCCTGACGTGCATAGCCTCATCATGGAGCAATCGATAAGAGAATGCCACCGTTGGCGACAAGCGTTTCTTGTTTTCAGGTTTGTATCGGATCTCGACATGCTCAGTGGCGTATGTGGCCACCAAATTAGTCCAGATGTCAAAGTGGGCAACAGAATATTTGACGGTCAAGGCTGTGAGCGATGTCACCCTGTCTGGATTAGCTGGTTGAGGATTGTCGGACACGTTGATGTTGTTTCTCAAGTTGTTGACCGACAAGTCCTGTGCTAATGATATACCGAACTCTCGCGTAGGCGCCCAGCCAGCGGTGATGGAACCATAGTACTCATTCTGCCGGGAGATGTCGTCTTGGTGCCCTCCTTTGTATTTAGGATTGGTGTCCTCGTATCGTGTCCACGAATGCGTGTATTTGAGCCGGGCATGCAACTGCCACTGCTCATTGAACGCTTTCCGAAAGAGGAACTGCGAGAAGAAATCCTCATCATGCAGCCGCTCGTTGCTCACGGGATTGTAGAGGGTGACAGCCCCAGGCAACCCCCGGTGTGAGTGGAACCAATATGCCTTGGCGTCGAGTTGGCTTCCGTCGCTGAAGGTGTGATAGAGGTTAGCCTCTCCATTGATGGTGTAAATGTCGGAGTTGTAGCGTTTCTCCTCAGTCTTGTACCTTCCGTTGACGAGCGTGTACTTGTATGTACCGTCAGCCCTCATATAGTTGCCATTGAGCGCGAGGGCGGTCTGCTGCCCCAACTTCTGCCAGTACCGGAGTGAAGGGTTGACCAAGCCGAAAGAACCACCGTTCAATCTGACTCTCAACGCCTGTTTGTTTCCATCCTCAAATACAGGTCTTTCCGTTTGTATGGAGATGATGCCCGCTGAGGCGAAATGCCTTGCCGACTGCATGAGTTGGTCGTCGGCTCCGATGGCAAGGGTGACATTCTGCACATTGTCGAGAGAGAATCGCCCCACATCAATTTGTCCGGCCTGTGTGTTGCTGACGGTCAGTCCATCATAACTCACCGCTGTGTGGTGCGCCCCGAGGTTGTGGACGGAGACTGTTTTCATACCACCAATCCCGCCATAGTCGCGTACATTCACACCGGCGAATCGTTTGACGGCATCAGAGAGGTTGGTCAATCCCAGTTGCTGTATCACCTCCTTATCGACTGTCTGCATGGGCGTTGCGGTGCTGACCGTCCGTTCCACCCTCCTGCGTTCAACGGTCACCTCGCCAATTCGATGTATAGTGTCGGTGATGCCCACATGATCAGTCTGCGCCGATGCCGTAACCGCATAGGCACACAGCGGAACCACCATAATCACTCGTTTGAAAAACATAAACAGCATTTATTCTTCTATGCCTACCCCCCGAAGCACGGATGAGACATCATAACTGGCAGGTCTTCTGACTTCCCCGTCCGATAGGCAAACGCCTTCCCAATAACAAAAACGCTATCAGTGGCATGAGTTCACCCTCTGAAAGGACGGTTCACAGCAGCGGGGACTGTCCAGGACTTTCACCTGGTTCCCTTTTCATCACATTGAAGTGAACCAATTACGAGCGCAAAGTTATCACATTTTACGTGAATCAGCGATAAAAAGCGAAAGAAAAATCGTAAAAAAAGACAAAATGCGTGTTTTATGAATGTTTTTTAGTAACTTCGCAACATCTAACAATAACCAACCGACAAATCAAAAAAGTAGCATGAAAAAAAGTCTATTCCATTTTGGCAAAAAAGGGAAAAAAATACTCATCAGAATCGGTAAAATCATCGGTATTTTGGTAGGTGTTATTCTTGTCTTGGGTATAGCGGCATTCTTCACGCTCAACTCTTCATCGTTCCAATCGAAGATGCTCAGCAAGGCCACCGACATGCTCCAGGAGAAGTTGGGTACGAAGGTTCAGATAGACCGTATCTACTTCGACCTTCTGGAGTTGGACGTGGAACTCTACGGTGTTGATATTGAGGACCGTGAGCAAAGGAAGATGTTCCAGTTGGACGAATTGGAAGTGTCGTTGAGTTTTCGCCGTCTGTTGATGAAAGAAGTCAGTCTGAGCAAGGCAAACATCGACGGTGTTCGCGCCCGTCTGTACAAAGAAGGCGACCAGCCCGCCAACTTCCAGTTTGTCATCGACGCCTTCAAGAAAGACAGTACCGAGACAAAAACCGAAGAAGAGGGCGAGAAGAAAAAGATGGCATTCAACATCAGCAAGGCCAACATCAAAAACATCGACGTGAGTTTCAACGAGAACCAAGTGAAGATAGGTGACATCAGTTATCACGATGGTTGGCTTGGCGGGAAGAAAGGCACCATCAGCAATGTTCATCTTCAGTGGACTTCAGAATCGAATAAAGGTCCCAACGACAACGTCGCCTCGATTGGCAAGATGACAATCAAAGAGGAAGGCGACGACAAGATTGTGGAGTTAGAGGCCCTTCACTTTCTCAAAGACAACCGTCTTCCTCGCAAGAACACAGGCAAGCCAAAGAGAGGCTACTTCGACGCGGGGCATTTAGACATCATCGCCAACATGACCTTAGCCCTTCACCATATCGACAAGGACTCCATTTGCGCTTCGCTGTACCAATGCACAGCCAAAGACACGTTATCAGGTTTCGACATCCGCGACTTGCGCTGCGACGTGAGAGTGATTCAGGGAGTGGCGCATATCAATAATCTCGTGCTTCAGCAGGTGGACACCAAGTTGCAGATAGAGAAGGCAGAGATGGTGCTACCCAACAAGAAAGACAGCATACCATTGTCGTTCAACACAGGCACCATCACTGGCACCGCCTACCTTCGCGACATCGCACGTCCTTTCGCCCCGGTGTTGCAGAATTTCAAGATTCCTGTGACCTTAAGTCTGAACATGAACGGCTCTGACGAGGCCTTGCATTTCCGGAATGTCAAGGTGAAGACCCCCGACAACAAACTGAGTATCGACGCGACGGGGGACATCACGAACCTGAAGGAAAAGGAGAAACTGTCCATCGTCTTCAACGTATCGAACCTGACGACCACCAGTCCCAAGGTGATTGACATCATCAACCAGTTCACGGTGAAGAAACTGATGATGGACCAGTTGAAGATGCTGGGCACAATAGGCTACAAAGGCACGTTCGGTGTTTATTGGAAACGCGAGGCGTTCAGCGGCGTGCTCTCCAGTAAGGCAGGTGACTTGAATTTCGACATCGAGTTGGACGAGAACAACAAGTACCTCAACGGCAGTCTGAGCAGCAAATCTCTCGACATCGGCCATACCTTCGAGGTGGATGGTGTGGGGAATTTAGCCTGCCGCGCGAAGTTCAACATCGACATCTCCAAAGAGCGCACCGCCCAAATCCGAACCAACAAAAACGGCAACCTGCCTATCGGGAAGGTGCATGTGGATATCGATGAAGCCAACTACAAGAAAATCCGCACCACGAATATCTCCGCTGACATCGAGTCGGATGGTTGCAATGCCACAGGCGACGTCAAGAAACCAGGCAAGTTGATGGATTTATCCTTATCATTTGTCTATACCAGCACCACTGATGGCCACAGTGTGAAAATCAAGCCATCACTCAGTCCATTGAAGAAGAAGACGGAAGAGGAGAAAGCAGCACGCAGAGAAGCGAGAGAACAGAAAAAACAAGAGAGAGCCCTGAAGAAAGAACAGAGGAAGCAGGAAAAAGCTGAGAAAAAGAAGAACAAATCCCAAGAGTAAAAGGCAGGTTCGTCATGTTCTATTGTAAATTACAGCGGTGGATAGCAGTCTTG
This sequence comes from uncultured Bacteroidales bacterium, assembly GCA_902773225.1. Taxonomy (GTDB): domain Bacteria; phylum Bacteroidota; class Bacteroidia; order Bacteroidales; family Bacteroidaceae; genus RUG11857. Next base: position 206 of record CACYEC010000128.1, on the reverse strand, counting down.
CTGATGTTCCCAACCATTCCGCACCCTTGTCATGCCCAAGGAGAGATTCACCGCAGGTCGTCCACATACGAATGGCCCTCCGACCCTTTGGTGCGTCAGAACCTTCAACAGTGGCAAGACCAGAAGTTCGGTGTTCTTCTGCATTGGGGCATCTACTCCGTACCCGGCATCGTGGAGTCGTGGTCGATATGCTGCGAAGACTGGAT
>CACYEC010000127.1 GCA_902773225.1 uncultured Bacteroidales bacterium | reverse complement strand
GAAACTGGTCGGATTCATCGGAGAATCCGACCAGTTTCCGTGAGGTCAGAGTTCTATCTCCCCGACGAAGACAATGCCGTTGATTTCTATCTCAATAGCATACACACCTTCCAGCCATGACGGAAGTACACAAGAGTAAGTGTTCTCGGGCACGTAGGTGGTGTAGAGGGGATCTGTCTCGTCGTCGTAGTCCACGGGGTAGATCCGCACTTGTTTCTCATCACCCGTGTAGAACAGCAAGGTGTGGTTCAAGAGACCGATACACAACGGTTGCAAGGATTGTCTTGGGAACTCGCTTCCATCGTCTGGAATGATATCTTTAATAGGTTTCAGCACAACAGTTGTTGTGTCCTCGTTGATTGCCGCCTTGCAAATAGATGTAAATGTCGCGAAAGCAAACATTACAAAGAATAGTAATAGTCTTTTTCTCATTGTGGTTAATTATTTGTTAGTTTATGGAACTGGAGCAAAAGTACATGCAATATCATGATATAAGCAAATAATTGCCCTAAAAAAAATTAACCCAAAATTAACCATCCTTCTAATAGGTTGAAAAATAGATTATTATAAACAAAGGAAAGTAGGAGCCTATTATTGTGTTGCTTCAAACTTTTCTAAAAATTTCGTTTAGGATAGAGCTTCGAAATAGGAAGGTGTCTTCTATATTGAAGAGTTTTCTGCAGAGTTTTGATTTCACCTTTGAAATATAGGCAGGCTTTTTCTTCATCAATCTTGCCGTCTCATCGTTCTTGAAATTGAGGAACACAAGCAAGCATATACGTCTCTCGTTGTTGGTGATACTATACTTTACAGTCAGCAAATCGTATAACCTTGGCACTTTGCTCTTTATTAACTGCTCAATTGAGTTCCATTCGCCTTCTGTCAGTTCTTCAGATTGTATCGACTTGCTTTGTGCCGGATCAAATCTTCTCCTGATTTCTTCAACAAAAGGATCGGTAAACACTTCATTAATGTCTTTGTTGTTCTTAATGACAGCTAATTGATTGCTGATGTCAACACAATCCTTGTTTTTATCTTCGAGTTCTGACTTGATGGTGTCTATCTTGTCCTGCATCTCTTGAGTTTTCTCTGTGTATTCATTACTTTTCTTTCTGTAGATCATGTAGATAACAAGGAACAAGATAAGAACCAAAACAATGATCGTAATGAGAATGCCTTTATGCCAATCGTTTTTCAATCGATAGGCTTCTATCGTCTTGTTAGTGCGAAGGTTGTTGTCCAAAGTATTGGTTTTCTCCAATATCTCCGTCCGAACCGTATCGTATCGATTGACGACGGATTCTGAATAGATGGTGGAATATTTGCTCACAGAGTCGGGATTGTTCAGTTGTTGGTATAATTGCATCAGTCCTTTGGCGCGCTCTGTGGGAAATCTATCTGGATTGAGTTTGCGGAAACGCTCCTCCGCTCTCTTTATGTTCCCTTTGCCCAATGCCAAAAGTCCCTGGCTATAGTAATATTGTTCAGCTCTTCTGTCCGTGATGTCTCCCTTTTGGTCAAAGATGTCTGATTCTCTCTCATAGACAGCCATCAGTTCCGAGGCTTGATCATATTGCTCGTTTACCAGCAGCGTGTGAATGGCTGTATAGTAAGCCTTCACGTACTTGTCTTTTCTTCCGATGGCAGCATATAGGCTACTTGCCTTATCTGTAGCCTTGAACATCTTTTCAATGTCTCCCAGAACATAGTATGTGGTGATGGTGAGTTGGATTCCATTGATGTAATTGAGCGTGTCTTTGGCTTTGAGTGCATAATAACTGCATTTGTTGATGGCATCGAGTTCCTTCTCTGGTATATGATTCTTCCTGTAAATCGAAGCGATTTGGCCGTAAATACTGTAATAAGTGGTGAAGTCGCAATCCGCATCTAAGGTATCAGCGCATTGTAAGGCATTATGGTATGTGTTCAATGCCTTTTCGTACTTATCCATGTCCCTGTAGGTGCATCCCAAGAGGTAGTGGGCGAGCATGCGGTCGTTAGGTGAGCCGTGATGGTCGTAGTATTTGACCACGACCTTCATGGTGCTGTCGGTGGT
>CACYEC010000126.1 GCA_902773225.1 uncultured Bacteroidales bacterium | reverse complement strand
GGTGATCGCTACCTTGTGATTTACGGTGCCACTGGCGGTGGTCTGTTCGGCAACCACAACGGACGTATCCTGACGATGTGGAACAAATCCCTCGACCCCCAATCACCAGATTTCAAATACACAGACGCCATTGAAGTGGCAAGCAGCGACGGTATGGAAGACTGCGACGCCATCGACCCCTCATTGCTTCTCGACCCCACTACCGGTCGTCTTTGGGCCAGTTACGGCACTTATTGGGGCAGTATCCGTCTGATAGAGCTCGACCCCAAGACCGCTGAGCGTGTGCAAGGCAATGTAGAACAGGACATCGCCATCGACTGTGAAGCCTCCGCTCTCATCTACCGCGATGGATGGTACTATCTTCTGGGAACCCATGGCACTTGCTGCGACGGTGTGAACTCCACTTACAATATCGTGGTGGGACGTTCTAAAAGCGTCACAGGCCCTTACCTCGACAACGTAGGCCGCGACATGCTCAAGGGTGGCGGACGCATGGTGCTGTCGGCTGGCGACCGTGTCACTGGTCCCGGTCACTTCGGTCGCACCGTCATTGATGAAGGTGTTGAGATTATGTCGTGTCACTATGAGGCAGACTTCGACATGGGAGGCCGCAGCGTGTTAGGCATCCGTCCGTTGTTGTGGAAGAACGGCTGGCCCTACGCAGGAGAGCGCTTCCATGACGGCACGTTTGAGATAGAGTCTGAGCGCCGTGGTTACAGCCTTGAACTTGGCGTTGACTTCGTGCGCATCGCGCAGGAGCGTCAGAACTTCAGGCGTGTTGATCCTAACGAACCCGTCAAACCCGTTCCCGACCAGCAACTCGCTGACGTGGTCAGCACATGGCCTACAGGTGAGATTGCCATTCGATGCAGCGACTATATGTTCCGTCCTCACCAGCATTGGACAATCACAGCAGTGCCAGAAGCGGGTGGATACTTAGGTGGTCCTTACTTCAAAATCACCATTGCAGGCACAGAACGAGCCCTTGCCGCCACCCAAGACCTTGAACTCACCTCCGTACCTCAGTTTAATGGCAGCGACGAACAGTTGTGGCGTATCGAGCAACTCACTGACGGCACCTACCGCCTGATGCCCAAACGAATTCCAGGCCAGAAGGACATCAACACAAAATACGTGGTTTATTCCGCAGGTGACAGCACTCCCACCCTCGCTGAATACGACTTCAACAGCGACAACAGCAAGTGGAACCTGAAACGAAGATAAGAGACTAAGGAATAGAAAATCTATGTTGATAATAAACATGAATTGCCACAAATTAAACAAAAAAATATTCATGAATCTATTGTAAGGCGAAGCCTTTTCGTAATTCTCATCAATTCATCGAACTGACGTTAGAATAGTTTATAATCTACATTTTCATAGCCTAAAGCATCAACGCTTTGGGCTATGTTTTTTTATCCTATACACCCATAATCAAGTGGATTATTCGCGTCAACTCAAGTGTTTATGGGTGTTTTCGGCAAGTGAAAAGAATTTTATTCTAAACCATTAGATTTTATTTCTATGATTTAGAATAATTAAAAAACATTTTCATGTAATTTAGTGATATATTCTGAAATTCAACTACAATTTGGAAGATACGTCTAAACGTCATAATTTTGCACTGAAAAAAAATCACACAAAATGAAGAAACAGACTATAGCGATACATACACCATACGTACGTCCAGACGCATACGGTGCATTGGCTGTACCTATTTACAATAATGTGGCATTCGAATTTCAAGATGCCCAGACAATGAGCGACGCTTTTTGCAACCGTATCAAATCACCCGACTATGCCCGGATGGAGAACCCGACAGTTACCAATTTCGAACAGCGAGTGAAAGGTCTGACAGGTGCAGCCCATGTGACAGCGTTCAATTCCGGAATGGCAGCCATTAGCAACGCGCTATTGGCAGTGAGCGGACAAGGAAAGAACATCGTGACCTCACGCCACCTATTCGGCAACACATTGGCGCTCATTAGCAATACGCTATTGCGTTTCGGTGTGAAACCCCGTTTGCGCGACTTAACCAATCTGGAAGCAGTGGATGCCGCCATTGATGAACAGACCTGTTGCGTCTATCTTGAGATTGTGACCAATCCACAGTTGGAGGTAGCCGACTTGAAAGGCATCGCTGAGATAGCCCACAAGAAGAAGGTACCTGTTATTGCAGATTCCACAGTCATTCCTTTTACAGAGACTTCGCTGAAGGACTTGGGCGTTGACATAGAGGTCGTTTCGAGTACCAAATATATTTCTTGTGGCGGAACATCTTTAGGTGGTTTGATTATCGACTACGGCACATACCCTCAAATCAACCAGCGAGTAAAATACGAGTTGTTGGTGAACTTAGGCGCTTATATGACACCGCAAGTGGCCTATCTCCAGACGTTGGGATTAGAGACGCTCGACGTTCGCTATCAACGCCAAGCCTCCAACGCCCTTTGGTTAGCGCAAGAGTTGAGCCAACAGCCGGCAATAGAGTATGTGAACTATGTCGGTCTCAAGGATAACCCGTATTACACACTGGCACGACAGCAGTTTGGTGCAACAGCAGGTGCCATCATCACCATCGACCTGAAGTCAAAAGAAGCATGCTTTGATTTTCTCGACCACCTGAAACTCATTCACCGCGCCACCAACCTCTTCGACAGCCGCACACTTGCCATTCACCCGGCCAGCACTATTTTCGGACTATTTCCACAGCGACAACTCGAACTGATGGATGTTCGCCAAACCACCATCCGCTTCTCTATAGGTTTGGAAGACCCAGAAGATATCCTTGAAGACATCAAGCAAGCATTGAGAGGGATATAGAACACTCCACAGACAAAACTTTTATCCATAAGTAAATAATCATCGTTAAATAACCAAGAATAATATGGCACAGATTGCACATAGCCTGATAGAATTAATCGGTAACACGCCACTATTGGAGTTAACCGGAACAGAACGTGAACTAAAACTCAAGGCGAAACTGATTGCCAAGTTGGAATATTTGAATCCTGCACGAAGTGTGAAGGACCGCGTAGCCCTTGCTCTTATCGACCGAGCGGAACGCAAAGGGTTGATAGACTCCAGTACCACCATCATCGAGCCGACGAGCGGAAATACAGGTATCGGACTGGCCTTCATTGCCTCAATCCGCGGTTACCGCCTCATCCTCACCATGCCCGATGCCATGTCCGTTGAACGGCGCACACTGCTCAAGTCGCTGGGAGCGGAATTGGTGTTGACCCCAGCATACGAAGGTATGGCAGGAGCCATCCGCAAAGCGCAGGAGTTAAAGGCAGAAATCGGTAATGCCTACATTCCTCAACAGTTTGAGAATCCAGCCAATCCTGAGGCACATCGTCAGACTACTGCTGAGGAAATCTGGCGTGACACCGACGGACAGATTGACTTCTTTGTAGCGGGTATTGGCACTGGCGGCACGATTACAGGTGTTGGTCAAGTGCTTAAGCAATACAACAATAAGATTAAAATTGTGGGTGTGGAGCCATACACATCATCCGTACTTAGCGGCGAGCGTCCCGGTCCTCATAAGATTCAGGGCATAGGTGCAGGTTTCACGCCAAAAGTACTCAATACAACCATATACGATGAAATCCTTCGCATCAAGGATGAAGAATCGTTTGCTGCCGGCAGGTTGTTAGCGACGAAAGACGGTGTCCTTACAGGCATTTCCAGCGGAGCAGCCGCGGCGGCAGCCATAAAAATCTCACGACGTCCCGAAAACGAGGGCAAACGTATAGTTGTGCTTTTACCCGACACAGGTGAACGCTATTTGAGTACACAATTGTATAATTTCGATAAAGAATGACTATGGCAGAGACAAAGAAACTCAGTATCATCGCTTTTAGTGGTGATTTCGACAAACTGACAGCAGTATTCACGCTTGGAACAGGCGCGGCAGCAGTTGGCTATGAAGTGAACATCTTCTTCACATTCTGGGGACTCGACGCCATCAAGAAGAAGCAAGGCAGATCCTTCATAGGAGGCAACTGGCTGACCAAGATTTTTGGATTCATGATGGGTGGTCTTCACGTTGCGCCCACAAGCCGTTTTAACTATCTCGGCGCAGGACCGAAGATATTCCGGCATCTGATGCGCAAGAACAATGTTGCCACACTTGAAGAACTGGTGGAAGCGGCCAAAGTCCTTGGCATCAATTTCTACGCCTGCGAGATGGCCATGCATGTCCTCGGGCTGAAGAAAGAAGATTTTATTCCTGAAGTCAAGGATGTGTTAGGCGTTGCATCGTTTCTGAACATTAGCGAAGGAGGACAAACACTGTTTATCTAACCCCCGTTTCTGAAAGACAATTTATAGAAGACCCTCAAAAAAAAGAAAAACTATGGCGACAAAAACATTAGACATCACGAAGGAACACTGCCCGATGACCTTCGTCAAGACCAAGATTGAACTATCCAAGTTGGAACCGGGCGATATTCTGGAAGTGCTCCTATCCGAGGGCGAGCCCCTCGACAACGTACCCCGCAACGCCACAGAACAAGGCTACAACGTAGTTGGAATAGAACATGTGGAAGGAACCACACACAAAGTGATTATCAAGAAATAATGTATAACCAAGGAGTAAGGAAAACAGACCGCTTGCTCATCAAGAAATAGTTCAGGCAAATCCTTCCAACTCCCTCAAAACAAGTAGAAAACATGTCAGATTCAAATCTCCAGCGCAGTGTGACTACTGCCACCGCCAGAAGACTGGCGACAACCACCAAGACCGCCCCCCAGATGGGTTCCATCACTCCAAGACTTCTGTTGAAACTGCTTCCTTGGGTGCAGGTAAGCGGAGGCACATTCCGTGTTAACCGCACGAAAGTTGAACTCCGCAAAAGCGAGCGTTTGCCCATCCAGTACCTGAATGGCCAGCCCTCGTTCTCCGCCAAAAGTCTGAAAGCCATTCCGCTGTTCTCTGAGTTCGAGGATGAGATAGTGGATCGTCTTGCTCGCTCATTCGAAACGAAGGAAGTGGAGATAGGGCAACTGTTTGTCGAGGAAGGAAAAGACAAGCAAAAGTTCTTCATTGTGGCGAATGGCCAGGCCGAAGTAATCAGTAAAGGACCACATGGTGAAGAACTCCGAATCGCATTGTTAGGTGATGGTGAGTACTTCGGTGAAACCGACTTACTGGATGACGCTGCATCTACAGTGTCAGTTCGAGCCATCACTCCTACAGTGTTCCTCGGTCTGAAATTGAATGAGTTGGAGACATTCATCAAGGAGGTACCAGATTTCCGTGAGACATTCAACAAAGCCGTTGACAAGCAACTGAGATTGAAAGCCACTGTCAACGACCATGGCGAGAAGCATATCGACCTTGTGTCGGGTCATGAAGAAGACAACATCATCCCCGAGACCTATATTGATTACGAGGAGCAACCCACAGAATACTCCCTGAACACACTGCAGACAGTGGTTCGTGTTCATACCCGCGTTTCCGACCTCTACAACAACCCCTACAATCAGTTGGAAGAGCAGTTGCGCTTATCGATTGAGAGTATCAAAGAACGTCAGGAGTGGGAGTTGATTAACAACAAGCAGTTTGGTCTGTTGGCAGCGGCGAACCCCGCCTACCGCATCACCACCCGTTATGGCTCGCCCACCCCAGACGACCTTGACGAATTGCTGTCTTTGGTATGGAAAGAACCAGCCTTCTTCATAGCCCACCCAAGAGCCATCGCGGCTTTCGAGCGCGAATGTACTTGGCGAGGTGTTCCACCTGTGACAACAGACCTCTTCGGCACGAAAGTCATTCTGTGGCGCGGTGTGCCCATTATCCCAAGCGACAAGGTGGAAGTAGAAGGCCAGTACTTGACAGGCCGCGGTGTAGGCACCACAAAAATCATCCTGGTCCGTGTAGGAGAAAAAAACCAGGGTGTCATAGGCCTGCATCAGAGTGGTATTCCTGGAGAAATCGCACCGTCGATGAGTGCCCGTCTGATGGGTCTTGACAAGTTCGGTGTGGCTTCTTATCTGCTTACGAAATACTTCTCGCTCGCCACACTCACCGACGATGCCATCGCCGTTCTTGAGAACGTAGAAGTAGGTTATTATCATGACTATCAGCACAGAAATAAAGTAGAGAAATAAATGATAGGACTTCAGAACATCAATGGCTACGGTGTAGAAGACGGAACGCTGGCATTGCTGAAGGAAATCGCTCATAAATACTGTCCTGAAGAGGTTCAAGAACTACGTAGGGAAATCATACCGGACGAAATTCTTCATCTCGACCATATCATAGATGACTTCGAGCAACTTCTGACAGGCGTTAGCGGTTATAGCGATTTACCATACATCGGTGACAAGGAAGCCCATACAACGACCATACCGAACGAGAACGGTTTTGGCATCGGCATTCCTGAGTCGCAGAAGTTGAGGGAATTCAACTATGAAGAGGCAGATACGCTGTCATCGGAAGAAATCAAGCGCGACTTCCCCATCCTACAACAGAAAGTGAATGGTCACGACCTCGTATGGCTTGATAATGGTGCGACGACTCAGAAGCCGAACCAAGTGATAGACAAGATATCAGACTATTACCGCAGGTACAATTCGAACATCCACCGTGGTGCGCACACACTTGCCGCCCGTGCGACCGATGCCTACGAAGAGGCGCGAGAGAAGGTGCAACGATTCATCAACGCTGCGACCAGTGAAGAGATTATCTTCGTGCGTGGCACAACCGAGGGTATCAATCTCGTTGCCCAGTCCTACGGGCGTCAGTTCCTGACCCCAGGCGATGATGTGATAGTCTCGGAGTTGGACCACCATGCCAACATCGTTCCATGGCAACGCGTTTGCCAGGAACGAGGTGCAACCCTTCGAGCCATTCCAACCGACAAGAACGGCGACCTTATCCTTTCAGAGTTGGAAAGGCTTATCACTCCTCGGACTCGTTTTGTGTCGGTAGGTCATGTGAACAACACGTTTGGCACCATCAATGATGTGCAACGCATCATCGACATCGCCCACTCACACCAGATTCCAGTGTTGATAGACGGTGCTCAGTCCATTGCCCATACCTCAGTCGATGTGCAGCGATTAGGAGCGGACTTCTTTGTGTTCAGCGGACATAAGATTTACGGGCCAAATGGTATAGGTGTGGTATATGGCCGCAAGGAACTGTTAGACAAGATGCAGCCTTGGCAGGGTGGTGGTAATATGATTAAAGACGTCACCATTGAGCGAACGGAATATAATGTTCCACCCGCACGTTTCGAAGCAGGTACGCCAAACGTTGCAGATGCCATTGGGTTGGGTGCCGCTCTCGATTATGTGAGTCACATCGGACTTCGTAACATTGAGCACCACGAACACCAACTGACAGAATATGCAAGAGAGCAACTGAGCCAGATTCCTGGTCTCACACTCATCGGTAATCCGAAACAACGTGTATCTGTCGTGAGTTTCGTACTCGATGGCATTCCAGTTCCCGAAGTGGGAACATTACTCGATAAGGAGGGTATAGCGGTACGTGCAGGCCACCATTGTGCGCAACCGGCTCTGCGCGCCCTTGGCTATGAAATGAGCGTCCGTCCCACCTTTGCGCTCTATAACACCAAAGAAGATGTGGACAAATTAGTAATTGCAGTAAAAAAGATTATTGGAAGATAGACCTATGGCAAAAATCACAGTAAACGGAGAGGTTCAGGAAGTGTCGTTGCCTCTCAGTCTCACAGAACTCATCAAGCAAAACGACGTTCAACAACCCGACATGGTCAGCGTGCAGGTCAACGACGACTTCGTGGACCGGACCGAGTGGGACAGTCTGCAAATCAATGAAGGCGACTCGGTCGATTTCCTGTATTTCATGGGTGGAGGAAGCATATAGAGAAACTAAATAATATTATGATAGACTTTACCGAAGAACAGATACAGCGTTATTCACGTCACATCCTATTAAAGGATGTAGGTGTGGAAGGCCAGGAAAAGATCATGCAGGCCAAAGTACTGGTAGTGGGTGCAGGTGGACTTGGTGCACCTGTGTCGCTCTACCTTGCCTCGGCAGGCATCGGCACCATCGGAATCGTTGACGCCGACGTGGTGGACTTATCCAACCTTCAGCGGCAAGTGATTCATTTCACGAAAGACGTGGGTCGTCCAAAGGTTGAGAGTGCCAAAGAAAAAATCCAGGCTATCAATCCCGACGTGAAGGTCAACACCTACTATGAATTCCTCGATTCATCAAACGCTCTCGACATCATCAAGGACTATGACTTCATTGTAGATGGTACAGACAATTTCCCCGTGAAGTTTCTCATCAACGACGCTTGTGTGATGTCGGGCAAGCCCTTCTCACACGGAGGCATCCTGCGTTTCAATGGCCAGACCTTCACACACCTTCCTGGAACAGCCTGTTACCGCTGCATGTTCAAGGAACCACCTCCTGTTGGAGCCGTTCCCACTTGCAGCCAGGCAGGTGTACTCGGTGCCATAGCCGGCATGCTCGGTACCATCCAAGCCGCTGAGACACTTAAGTATTTCACAGGAATAGGCGAGTTGTTGACCAATCGGCTCCTCACCTTCGACGCCAAGACGATGCAGTTCCGAACTATTTCTGTCAAACAACGTGAAACCTGCGCTATCTGTGGAAAAAATCCCACAATCCACAACTTGATAGATTATGAGCAGGCAGCGTGCGACCTTAACAACCACTGACCGATGAAAATTCCACAAGAAATCATCAACGAATTGATCAATCAAGCCCAGCAGGATGCTCCCAATGAGACTTGTGGTTACCTGCTGGGGCTCACTTCCACAGAGGAAGAGAATACTGATATCGTGGTGACAGAGAATTACTGGATGGAGAATACCGACCACTCGCCCGAGCATTTCTCCTTCGCTCCGAAAGACCAGTTTGCGGCACTGAAATACGCCCGTTCGAAAGGGCTGAAAATTCTCGCCAACTGGCACAGCCATCCTGCATCGCCTTCACGACCGTCGGAAGAGGATCTCCGCCTGGCCAATGACCCCAACATACGCTATGCCATCCTTTCCCTACAAGATGGCATTCACCTCAACTCGTTCCGTATCATCAATGGAGAAGTTGTGGATAAGGAAGTACATCTATAAATAAAAATCTCTTGATGCAGTTCTTCTTTCTGCATCAAGAGTTTTTCAAGGTAATACCGCAGGCCATTATCTCTCATCCGCGCCGTTGCCAGAACCAGGAGGTGAGGTCGGTGCGGGAGTTATCGGGGTAGATGCGGTAGAGGCGCTGGTTGGTAGTAGGACTATTGAGTGGTCCCTGGGCCTTGATGTAGGGACCCACCTTCACGTAATCATAGTATTTGTGGTCCATCAATTCTTCTGATGGTTGCTGACGCCCCGAATACCAAGCGGTGCGGAGGGAAGGATAGGCCGAGCGGATATACGCCGCCAGTTCTGCCACCTCTTGTGGTTCGGCATCGCCCCCCATCAGGCAGACACAAGTGATGGCATCCTTGTAGGGAGCAAGGATGTCGTCTATTGCTTTCTGGTCGAGAGTTATGCCTGTGTCGGACTGCAGGTAAGGGCTATGACATCCCTCGCAGTGGATGGGGCAGTTGGAGATATTGACGGCCATCGTCACTTCATCAGGAATCTCCTGGAAGACGATGGCCGTATCTACATATTTCATCTGATTGAGATTTTACAGAGGGACACGTACTGTCACTACTTGGCTTCCTGCTGAGCCATTTCCTCGACCTCGTTGCCGAGTTTCATCTTGCGTACGTTGCCGTAGTAGCGGCGTGCGGCTTCCTGCTGGCGCGGCATGGAGAAATTGCTGACGCGCTTGAGGTAACCGATGATGCGGGTGAGATAGTCGAGGTTGGTGCTATGGCATTCGGGACACTCCTTGAGGTAGCGTTTGTCGATATGTCCACAGTCGTTGCAGACGGTGTTGGGAATGTTGAAAGTGAAGTAGTTGCATCCTTCAATAGCGGCAATGTGGAGCATCTGCTTGTACTGCTCCTTGGAGAGGTGTTCGTCAAGGTTACAGTGGAGAGCGGAACCACCTGTGAGGTGCTGGATATAGTGGCGTCCGTGAAGGCGGAACTTGTCGATGACGTTGGTGTTGGGGTCTTCAACCTTGTAGAAATAACTGTTGTAGCAGTCGCGAGGCACGAAGTAGCCATCCTGACGGTCCCACTTTGCGTGTTTGACGCCAACGTTCTCAGCAGGAATCATCTCGCAGTTGAAAAGCACGTCCTTGGTGCGGTATTTCTTGTTGTACTCCTCTATGGTACCAAGGATATTCTGAACAAACACGCGGTACTGCGGGTTGTCGCTGATTTCGATACCGAGTGACTCAGCGGCTTCAACCAAACCGTTGACACCGACGGTGAGGTACTGACGTGAGATGTTGATGTAACCAGCGTCGAATAGAGGCAACATACCTCGTTTCATCAGTTCCTTGAGGTTCTCGTTGTATGCCAATTGCACCTTATGCACCAAATCGGTCACCTCAGCGAGTTTCTCCTCGTAAGGAATGCCTCGACGGGTAGCGTACTGCACCACACGATTGAGATTGATGGTCAGCACACTCTTTGAACCAGTGCTGACACCACCAGCGCCAAGGGTGTAACTGAAACCGTTGTCCTGGATTTCGTTGCGCAGACGACAGCAACTGCTGAGTGAGTCAGCGTTGTCGCTCATATATGTGAAGAAACTGTGTCCCTCGGCATACATCTCTGCCGTGAGGTCGCCATACTCCTTGTCACGTGGTTCGCCGTCCTCTGTGAGCAGTGCCATTGTCTCCACGGGGAAAGTGAGGACAGTCTTCAGTCGTTCTGCGTTGAACCACTTCATGAATCGCTTCTGAAGGAAGTTCACTCCATTCCAGTCAGGTTGTGAGCCATCGGGGAAGTAGAAATTGCCAAAGAGACTCTCAAAGTAATACTTGTCGTAGTAAGAGATATTCCAGAACACGGCCTGGAAATTGCGTGCGCCAGTTGGCTGGTTGATGGAATAAACCACCTGCTCGAAACAGTCGGTGATGACCTTGTCGATGGTTCTTTGCTTGATGGAGAGGTCGACGATTTGGTCGGTGCGTTTGTAGTAGTCCTTACCGTATTCCTTTCCAATGAAGTAGTTCATATACATGAGGAATTCGGGAGTGGCGCATGCACCGCTGAGCATACTGGAGACGATGAACACCATGTTGACAAATCCACCGCAGAACGACTTGAGGTTGGTGGGTGCAGTGCTGTTTCCACCGATGCTCTTCGTTCCACCGAGCAACCATGGATACATTGTGATGGAAGCGCAGTAGTTTGCGAGCGAAGTCTCGTCGTTCTTGTAAATGAAGTGGTTGTTAAGCAGGTACATGTACTTGTCGGCCAGCTCTCCACCAAACATAGACTTGATGCGGTCGCAGAGCAGTCGTCTGTTGAGGCGGATGAAGTTCGACTTAGGCAGTTCTCCAATAAGTGTTGCGATGTTCTTTTTCTCCACATTGGCGTTTGCGTCGTACTTACTTCCCGTGGCCGCGTTGATAGAGTTGCAGTAGTCCATGAGGAAGTTGAGTTTGTCGAGCACCTCTCGGTCTTCCTTGTGGTGCTCCCGATAGATCATGAATGCTTTAGCCACACTGTAGTAGTGCTCCTTCATCAATGCAATCTCAACCTGGTTCTGGATGTCCTCCACACTCATGCCGTGGCAGAAAGTCAGGTGGGAGAAAACATCGTCCACCTCATTCTCCACATACTGGTACCCCTGAGAATGAAACGCTTTTCTGATAGCGTTCTTGATTTTTTCCGCTTTGAATGGCATCTGCGAGCCATCGCGTTTGGTGATAAGAAATGAATCGTAGTACATATTCAATAAATCCCTCTGGTTTTGTATATGTTATAGTTGTTTAAAGGTAAATCAAGTTCAGAAAAGGCGAAACTCCCCCCTACTCTGTTTGTTGTTATTACGGACAGGGGCAAATTACCCCCTACTCTTTTGTTCTGTTTTTTCACAGGGCAGAAACGCCCCGATTGATGTGTGCTAACGGTTTTGCTAAAAAGTCTTCATCGTATGTTGTCGTCATGTCCTAATATCCCGGGACCAAAAAACGACCGCTTACCGGGCAGGTCTTCTGACTCCTCTCCCACTTCGGAATGTCTTCCCATCAGATGCAACCAACAGTGACATGTTATTCCGGGGTAAAAACGAGAGATACAGCAGCGGGTACTGTTGCCGGCTCTCACGGCATTCCCTTTTCATCGGTACGAACCACG